>CAZPYI010000153.1:0-5182 GCA_964590305.1 uncultured Streptococcus sp. | reverse complement strand
CAAAAACAACGTTTGGCAATCTCACGAGCTCTTGCTCGTAAACCAGAAATCATTATCTTTGATGATTCATTCTCTGCACTTGATTACAAAACAGATAGTCAACTTCGCCAAGATTTAAATAAACACACAAGTCAGATGACGAAATTAATTGTCGCACAACGTATCTCCACAATTATGGATGCAGACCAAATTCTTGTACTTGATGAAGGCAAAGTTGTTGGTCAAGGCACACATAGAGAATTACTCGAGAGCAACACTGTTTATCAAGAAATTGCGTACTCTCAACTTTCTAAGGAGGAATTAGAAAATGGAAAATAATAAAAAACCATCTTTGATAAGTCGTTTAACTCCTTATATCAAAGGTTTCAAGATTCCACTTTTGATTGCTTTGGTTGGAGCGATCGCTTCAAGTGTCATTACTGTTATTGGACCAGATCGTCTTAGTGAAATTACTGATAAAATTACAGCTGGTTTAAGTGGTGAGATTGATCTCACAGGCATTAGAAATATTGCACTCACTTTAGCAATCTTATATGCTATTGGTGCAGTTGTCTCTTATCTCCAAGGATTTATTGTTTCAACAGTAGTCCAACGTTTTACACAGCGTTTGCGTACAGCAATCACTGAAAAAATTGCAAAACTCCCTTTAGCTTATTTTGATAGTCATTCACAAGGTGACACCCTTTCTCGTGTGACAAATGATATTGATACTGCGGGTCAATCATTAAATCAAAGTTTGGGTGCGGTATTTTCATCATCTACCCTTCTTATTGGCGCCATCTTCATGATGTTTAAGACAAATGTGACACTTGCATTCACAGCAATTGGTTCGGTATTGATTGGTTTTGTCTTTGTCGCATTGATAATGGGAAAATCTCAACCACTATTTAAACGTCAACAAGCTAACTTAGCAAAAGTAAGTGGTTTTTCAGAAGAAATATATTCAGGACATGATGTTGTATCAAGTTACAATGCTATAGATAGTAGTAAAGCTGAATTTGATGTTCTTAATCAGGCACTTTATTCTAGTATGTGGAAATCTCAATTTTTCTCTGGAATCATGATGCCAATGATGATTTTCATTGGGAACTTCGGATATGTTATGGTCTGTATCGTCGGTGCTTCTTTGGCACTTAATGGTGATATCACAATGGGTGTTATCGTTGCTTTCATGACTTACGTTCGTATCTTCTCTCAACCACTTTCACAAATCGCGCAAGCCATCACTAACTTGCAATCTGCTGGTGCTGCAATGGGTCGTGTCTTTGAGTTTCTGGGTGAAAAAGAAATGGAAGACGAGTCAGCTCTAACTAGACAACTTGATGCCGTTAAAGGTGATGTGGCATTTGAAAACGTCAACTTTAGTTATTCAGACGATAAGCCTATTATCAATGATTTTTCAGCCGTTGCAAAAGCAGGTCAAAAGATTGCTATAGTTGGTCCAACTGGTGCTGGAAAAACAACCATTGTTAATCTACTAATGAAATTCTACACTATTAACAGTGGTGAAATCAGTATTGATGGTGTTAGTCTTGATAAGATGAAACGCCAAGAAATCCATGATGCCTTTTCAATGGTACTTCAAGATACTTGGCTCTTTGAAGGGACAGTTAAGGAAAATTTGGTTTATAACCAAACTCATATTACTGATGAGCAAGTTAAACAAGCCGCCAAAGCTGTCGGTGTTCATCATTACATTACAACCTTACCAAAAGGCTATGATACGGTCCTAGACGATTCTGTCACATTATCCGTTGGTCAAAAACAACTATTGACTATTGCGCGTGCATTGCTCAAGGATTCACCATTGCTTATTCTTGATGAAGCAACCTCGTCTGTTGATACACGTACAGAAGAATTGATTCAAAAAGCTATGGATAAATTGATGGAAGGACGGACATCATTTGTTATCGCTCACCGTCTCTCAACAATCCGTAATGCTGACCTCATTCTTGTGATGAATGAAGGTAACATCATTGAACAAGGTAACCATGATGAACTCATCGCTCAAAACGGTTTCTATGCGGATCTTTACAATTCACAATTTCAAGCAGCTTAAGTATTGAGACTTTCCGAAAGGAAGGTCTTTTTTGTTACCCAAACTTATCATTCAAAAAATGTTCACAAAAGAATTAAAAGATAACTATTTACTTTCATTTAATCAAATGTGTGTAAAATTGTGATTCTAGATTAGTAAAAGAGATTTTATGCTTCATTATGTCTAGCAGTAGTGGATACTTCTTTTTTCTGAAACATCATTTGTTTTTAGTTCCTAATCATGAACGGTTTTTTTCAGGTTCTCTAAAGGAATTTTGCTATAATGAAGATATAAACTAGCAAGGAAAATCTTATGGAAAATACAATTTATGGAGAGTATGAAGAATATCTCCCTTTAATTTTAGAAGAATTCTCTGACCGTATCATTCAAAAAAATACAATTATCAAAGAAGATACTGGTTTTAAACTATTTGAACATTTTGTTACTCGTGTTAAAACCCCAAGTAGTATGGAAGAAAAATGCGTTCGAAAAGGCTTGCCTTTAACAACAGAGTCTGCTTTAAAAAATGTTAGAGATGGTATCGGATTGCGTATTGTCTGCGGCTTTGTGGATGATATTTACAAGATTGTTGATTTGATCCGTGAATTTGATGACTGTCAAATTATTGCAGAAAAAGACTATATCCAAAATGCTAAGCCAAATGGGTATCGTTCATATCATTTGATTATTGACTATCAAACTAGTTATCCAGACTGTCTTGGAAATGAACAAGGAAACTATTTTATAGAGATTCAGTTGCGTACGATAGTTATGGATTCTTGGGCAAGTTTAGAGCACCAAATGAAGTATAAACATGATATAAAAGACCCAAAAAGAATTGTCAGAGAGCTCAAAAGATGTGCAGATGAGTTGGCTTCTTGTGATTTAAGCATGCAAACTATTCGCAACTTAATTCAAGAAAATGTAAGAGGAGAAGAATCATGAGAATATTGGTTGCTGAAGATGAACTTCAGATGTCACGAGTCTTGACAACAGCATTGGAGCATGAAGGCTATAGTGTTGATGCAGTTTATGACGGGCAAGCTGCTATAGATAAATCAAAAGAAAATGCCTATGATGTTATTGTCATGGATATTATGATGCCTAAAAAAACGGGCATTGAAGCTATTAAAGAAATTCGCCAATTTGGGAACCAATCACATATCATTACTTTGACTGCTATGGCTGAAGTAGATGATCGCGTTACTGGTTTAGATGCTGGTGCTGATGACTACTTAACTAAGCCCTTTTCGCTTAAAGAATTACTGGCGCGTATGCGTTCAATGGCACGTCGCATGGACATAACCTTCACTTCAAATGTATTAACGGTAGGAAGTGTGACACTAAATGTTGGCGAACAAGAATTGGCTAGTAAGAATACCATTAGACTTGCTGGAAAAGAAGCTAAAATGCTAGAATTTTTTATGCTAAATGTTGGGAAAAAATTATCAACAGAACAACTTTTTAGCCACGTTTGGGCCAATGAAAATGGTGGCGAAATAGATAATGGCTATGTTTTTATTTATGTCTCTTATCTGCGACAAAAACTGAAATCTATCGGTGCAAATGTTACTATTCTTGGTCAGGAAGGTGGCGACTTTGAATTACAAGAAATGGTAGGTGGCTAGATGTTCCGAAAATTAAGGCTTCGTTTCATTGCTATTGCGTCATTTGCTATTCTTGTTGTCTTAATTTCTATCGTAGGTGTCCTTAATTCAACACGTTATCTTCAAACGCGATCTGAAATTAACAAGATATTAACTGTTCTATCTAACAACGATGGCACCTTTCCAAGTCTTTCGGAAGCAACAAACGAACTTGGAGAAAATACGTCGACAGACTCTATCTTTCAATACCGTTATTTCAGTGTGTTAATAGATAATGATGACAATATCTTTTCAATTAATACTAGTAGTATATCTGATTTAAGTGATGAACAAGTAGAAAATTACGCTCAAACTTTAAATAATAATAGAAATAAAAATGGGGATTTTAGGTATCAAAACCATACCTATTCCTATATGGTAACAGAAGCGTCAAATGGAAATAACTTAATAGTTGTTCTTGACTCAACGAATCAAATGGCTGATGATCAGACTTTGGCACAACTTTCCTTTTTTATGTCCACAGTAAGTTTTGCTTTTTTCCTAATTATAGTCACAGTTTTCTCTGGTAGAGTTATTGAGCCATTTGTTCAAAATTATGAAAAACAAAGGCGATTTATTACTAATGCTGGACACGAACTAAAAACACCCTTAGCTATTATTTCAGCAAACAATGAACTTGTTGAACTGATGAATGGTGAATCTGAGTGGACAAAGAGTACCAATGATCAAGTTAAGCGTCTGACGGGTTTAATAAATGGTTTGGTCGCCTTAGCACGTTTAGAAGAGCAACCTGAAGTTGTTTTATCTGATGTCGATTTTTCAGCAATTACAACTGATGCTGCTGAAGATTTTAAAGGCCCCATTCAAAGAGATGGCAAACACTTTATTATGGATATTCAGCCTAAAATTATCATTAAAGCTGAGGAAAAGTCCCTCTTTGAGATGATTACTATCTTAGTAGATAATGCGAACAAGTACTGTGATGAAGGTGGCACTGTTTCGGTAAAATTAAGCAAAGGCAATCGATTAAGTAAAGCACGATTAGAAGTGTCAAACACTTATGCTGATGGAAAAAATGTCGATTACACTAAGTTTTTCGAAAGATTCTATCGTGAAGATGAATCACATAATAACAAACGATCAGGCTATGGTATTGGTTTATCCATGGCAGAGAGTATCATAACGCTATTTAAGGGAAGCATAAATGCAACTTATAAAAAAGACACCATTACATTTATAATAGTATTGTAATTTAATCTTTACTAATATATAATTATTATTTCAAGGTATGCTACTCTAGTTTTTCCTTTCAATATCACACTAGATCATGAAGTATGTTATATATTGCATTTTAAAAATTTATTAAAAGACAACGTCTGGGATTCTCTCAGATGTTGTCTTTTTCTTAGATATCATAAATATTCCTCTCGTTTTCATGACATCAATAATCCTGTTGTCAGTTGATTTCTCTAACTTTTGGAGTGCTATTTATTATTTCATTTGTGTTTAAATTTATGTGAAAAATTGTTAATATCCT
>CAZPYI010000152.1:0-5227 GCA_964590305.1 uncultured Streptococcus sp. | reverse complement strand
ATAAAAAGAAGCGAAAACCATCTGCCTAAATTTTCAATCATATGTTTTTGGTATTGGATTTCTGTCTCATACCCTTGAGTAAGTTCATTTTCTGTCAACATTTTTCATCCTCTCATTCTCTTTTAGTAAGTTAGTCCAGGATTGAAGAATCCAATCAATACACCAACAAAGGCAATAACTACCAAAAGTAGCATGACTTTAATAGGAGAAATATTTTTCTTAGCCATTAACCACCAGCAAAATACGATGAACAAGGCTGTCAATAAACCTGGATAAACAGCGTCAAACTGGTCCTGCAATACTAAGAAAGCATCGCCTGAACTGTTTGTCATTTGGAATGATGTTTTAACCGATACCCAAGTGGCAGCAACCCCGCCAATAACCATGGCACCAACGATTGCAATGGCTTTACGGATGGCTTGTCCCTGAGGACCCACAAGAAATTCAACTGCCTTATCACCAAGTTCATAACCTTTGAAATAAGCCAATCGCATCCCAAAGTAAGCCAATATATTCCAAACAATGATATAGAATACTGCACCAACTGGCGAACCACCACTTGACAATCCAAGAGCAATGCCTAGTAATATCGGAATTAGTGTTCCTACAATCAGAGAATCACCAATACCAGCAATTGGTCCCATCAAACCGGCACGCATCCCATTGATTGTTTCATCATCGACTGAATCACCATTTGCACGCGCTTCTTCAAGACCAGCCGTCACACCGACAATAATACTACCTAATTGAGGTTCTGTGTTAAAGAAAGCCGTATAAGTTTGCATGGCTTCTTGTTGGTCTTCTTTTTCATCATACAATTCTTCAACGATTGGAAGCATTGAGGTCAAGTAACCAAAAGTTTGCATATGTTCTTGAGAAAAACATGTCAAATGTCCATAATACCAATGGTGAAATGATTTCGCTAAAGTCTTCTTAGATATTTTCTTTCTTTCAGTCATTCTAAATATCCTCCTCATCATCGTCATCATCAAAATCTGAGTTATCCATACCAACTACAGATCTTTTGATTTTCATCATATCAACTTCATAGAACAACAGTGCAAAAATTAAGGATACAACAGCACATGACACCAAGTTCAAACCGAGTGAAGCTGCTAATGTAAATCCAACGAAGAATGGGACAAAGTCTGTGATTTTTTCAACAATTTGTTTTAACAAGATAGCAATCCCAACACATGGTAGTAATGACCCAACTGTAAATAGGGTTTTCATTGCAAGACCATCCATTGGCAGAGCTGTTTGTAATGCTGTTACGGCTGAAGCTCCTAGTTTACACATAATAAGTGTTGGCAAGAAAGAAAAGAGAAGGTGGGAAATCCAAGGAAGTCCCCAGTCAACAGCATACAGTTTTCTAAATTCACCTTTTTCCACAGCACGCCAACCAATATGTTGCCAAGCTAGATTCAAAGTCGCTGTTCCGTAAAAAAGAACTGTCCCAATTGTTCCAACTAGGGTACCCATTGATTTGGCAAGGTTGGCAGCATCTGCAGAATCAACAGCAATTCCTTGTGCATGAATCGCAACCATAGCTAGAGGAATACCAATATAAGAAACTGCACGAACATCGGCTGATACTGTTCCTCCAGGTGTTACCAAAGCAATATAGACCAATTGCATGGCAACCCCACAAATGATTCCTGTTTTTATATCTCCGAGAATCAGTCCACAGACCAGTCCACCAACTAAAGGACGACCCAAAGTATAATTCCCAATACTAGAGCCACCCATACCCGGCATAGATGCTAAACTTGCAAAGAGCCCTAAAAGAGCTGCTTGTAACCATGATATCGTCATAATAAATCTCCTTATTATTTTGAAAGATGTTGTTTTTTCAAAACAACTATCTTTATTTAGTTATTACCATGAATTATTTAGTAACCAAACTTACTCTTAAAATCTGACCAGTAACCAATTGATACATCTGGAAGAAGTTGGAATTTCACTTTGTAGCCAGCTTTTTCAATAGCTTCAATGGCATCTGCCTCTTCTTGAGTGATGGATTGATTGTTTCCAAGCTTAACAGCACCCGGACGATCATTACAAGGACCAACAATGATTTCTTTGATATCACTTGGGATAAATCCTTGGTCAACTAGAAGTTCTTTCATGTCAACTGGATTTTTTGTAATCACAAAGTAACGTGTATCAGATTCCAAAACTTTTGGTGATTTTTTCCCAAAAGCTTCCTTTGTCCAAACAAATGTCTTCTTATCAGAAGCCCCTTTATAAGCTTGCGTTAAAACTTTATTAGCTGCTGCTGCGTCGTTAACTGCAATCAGACCATCACAAGGGTATTCCTTTGCCCAACGTGTCACTGTTTGACCGTGAATCATACGGTCGTCTATACGTACAAATGATACTGTCATTCTTTTCTCCTCTTTATCCGTGTTTAAATATCGTCGTCTTCGTCATCGTCTTCTAAAACGACTTTAAATTCTTGTAGTGCAGCTTGTGCTTCAGGTAAAACTGCATTTACAAAATCTGCTCCTTCAAGCGCATCTTTCATAACAAGAGAAGTCAAAGCCATTGGCAAATTCATCCCACCGATAATGACTGCTGTATTCAGTTTGCCGACTTCCTCAAGAACTCCACATGCTGTTGTTAAAGGACTCCCACCAACAATATCAGCTAAAACAATCACTTCATCTGTTTCGTTCAAATCTGCAATTGCATCTTTAAAGTCAAGAGCAAAATCATCAACTGATTTCCCTTCTTCAAGTCCAACTGCTATGACTCGATCCATCTTATCGCCAGCAAACATTGCGAGGGAAGTCTTCAATCCTTTTGCGAAGCCACCATGACTCACCAATACTAAGTATTTCATTGCACCATCTCCTTCTTTGACATTATTCTATCAAGTCTGAAATCGATTTCATATTGCTGTTTGTCATTCATTTGAACTAGCAATTGTCACTACAAAAATGACAAATGTCACATTAATAGCTGCGAGCACAAAAAAAGTAGAACATTAGATGTCTACTTCAGTTGGTCTTCAATTGTTCTTTGAATATCTGCCAAGTCACTGTCAATTGTCTTGGTTGCAAGTGATTGGTTAATGAGATAATCTGCTTTTTCCAATACACTATTATAGGTTTTGAATTTTGGCTGAATCGTTGCATTGGTCATCATTGAATCTAAAGTATTTACGTTTAATGCGTCTGAACCAAAGTCATCATTTTTGAGAATTTCTTTGGTTTGACTGCTCCCCATAATTTCCTTCAAAACTGATGTTCCCTGAGACGTTTCAAACAAATCTTGCTGTGTATTTTTGCTATCCGTCAGTAATTTCAAAAAATCCCAAGCGAGTTTGCTATGTTTTGTCTTGTTAGAGATAGAAAAAAGTGACGTACTTACCTGAGTAGCATTAATTGACAAATCAAATGCTGGCATCTGCACACAGGTCCAAGCAAAGGATGAGTACTTGGTAACATGATAGGGATAAGGTTTGTAGGTACGGTATTGTGCTAGAGTCATTGGTAGAAAGGCAACTTTCCCTTCATCAAAATCATCTGTTGTCACTTGGTAATTGCCATTTAGATCTTCCAGTTTCGCAAAAAATGATAGGGCTTCTTTGACTTTTTCAGTGTTAAAATGCGCTTCAGTACCATATTCGTCAAATAATTGGATGTCAAAGGCTGCTATGGCTTGCTGCCAAGTGTAGCCAGTCAATCCATACTGATCAATGACACCATCACCATCCGTATCTTTGGTGACTTGTTTACAGATATTATAAAACTCCTCTAAAGTCCAACCCGATTCTGGAACAGAAATACCTTCTTTCTCCAGTAAGTCTGCATTAATACACATCATCATGGGGTTACTTTCATAAGGGAGTGCATACTGAGTATCACCATAACTTCCTGCCTGGTAAGCAGAGTTATAAAAATCTGACTCTTTTAAGTCTGAGTTGACAAAACCATTCAATTTTTTCAGAGAATTCGTCGAAGCCAGTAAATTAAAATCATTTTCTGGGACTATAAAAATATCCGGTTGCTTCCCGTTTATTATCCCATCAGATAGCCACGATGAATAGTCCCCTTTGGAAATACCACTTTCATAAGTAACTTCAACATTCGGATGCTCTTTTTCAAATTTTGCTATAACCTGATCAATGAGCAAGTACTCATTACCATTAGGGACATCCCAGCTACTCCCAGAATAAATTCCTAAATGCAATTCAACTTTTCTTATCATCCGATCATAAACGAACCATGCACCAATAGCTAGGAAAACGAAACAAATTGTTAGAATTCCTTTTCGGCAAAAGATTTTTTCTTTAAGCATCTAAATCACCGAAATTTTGTGTGGTGACACCTGTTTGAACCGCCCATATTGCTAACTGTGTCCGATCACGTAAATTCATCTTAGATAAAATATTAGACAAATAATTTCTTACAGTCCCTTCTGACAAGTACAGTTTGCTAGCGATTTCTTTGTTAGACAAACCAAAACCAATTTGTTGAATGATTTTCCAGTCTACTTTGGACAATTCTCCAGTGCTCCCTTCCTCAACCTGAATAGCAAAATTCGACTGTGCCATCCGTGAAAAGATTTTGAAGACTTTCGTAGCAATATCTGGATTAATCATAGCACCTCCACTATTGACAGTCAAAATGGCTTGATATAATTCTTCTCTGGATACCCCTTTTAAAATATAGCCTGACGCTCCATATTTCAGAGCACTAAAAATAAAATCGTCATCATCAAAAGTTGTCAAAATGATAATTTTTATATGAGGATATCGTTCCTTCACTTGCTTAGTACACAGAACACCGTCAAGATGAGGCATACGAATATCCATCAGGATAACATCTGGATGGCACGTTTTTAACTGTTTCATCACTTCCATTCCATCTTCAGCAACCCCAATAACATTAATTTCGTCATAAGCAGAAAGAATTATCTGTAAAGACTCCCGTATGAGTGCCTGATCATCTGCAATTAAAATATTTATCATTCTTCCTCTCCTTTAGCTTTTGGAATAGATACAACTGTTTTAAATCCTTTGTCACTATAAAAATTAGCTTTCCCACCAACAATAGCCAGCCGCTCTCTGAGTTGCGTCAAGCCATAGCCAAGCTGCATGTCTTCAAAACCAATACCGTCATCTTGGATAATAAGATGATAATAAGTATCGCTTACCATACGAATACTAACCTGACTTGCATGCCCATGCCTAAGTGAATTAGTGATAGATTCCTGAATG
>CAZPYI010000151.1:0-5232 GCA_964590305.1 uncultured Streptococcus sp. | reverse complement strand
ACTAGTCACATCATAATTCCCATTTAAAGCTTTTAATTGCGTAATCAATGACAAAGCTTTTTTAACCTTGTCACTATCAAAATACGCTTTGCTACCTGTTTCATTGAAAAGTTTTGCGCCGTAAGCAGCAACAGCTTGCTGCCAAGTATAGCCAACGCAACCATACTGATCAATGACCCCGTCACCATCTGTATCCTTAGTTACTTGTTTACAAATATTATAAAAATCATCAACCGTCCAACCTGATTTTGGAATGCTAATGCCTTCTTTTTCAAGAAGATCAATGTTAATACACATCATGGTTGGATTACTTTCAAACGGTAAGGCATAATGGCTATGATTATACTCTCCTGCTTGATAAGAAGATTGGTAAAAAATCGAATCGTAAAAACTCGTGCTGATATTACTATCCAGATTTGCCAGTGCACCTGTTGAAGATAAAAGGTTAAAGTCATCTTCTGGCACAATGAAAACATCAGGCTGTGTACCCGCGACAATCTGGTCGGTCAACCAAGTCGAATAATCTGACTTTGAAATCCCACTTTCATAAACCACTTTAACGTTAGGATGCAATTTTTCAAAACGCTTAATCGCGCTATCAATGACTTTATAATCATTCCCGTTTGGCACATCCCAGCTACTGCCAGCATAGACACCAATTTTTAAAACTGTTTTTTGCTGCATGCGATAATAAGCATAGCCACCAAGCCCCACGCAAAGGGCAAGCAGTAAAACAAGCAAAAAGCGATATTTTTTTAGCTTAGTCATGGTCATCATCCTCAAACGATTTTAAGGTAACTCCAGTCTGAACTGCCCAAATAGCTAACTGTGTGCGGTCACGCAAGTTCAATTTCGAGAGAATATTAGACAGATAATTTCTGACCGTTCCTTCTGACAAATACAACTTCGCAGCAATTTCTTTGTTTGACAAACCAAAACCAATTTGTTGAATGATACGCCATTCCATTTTGCTAATGTCATGAACCAAGTCATCGTCAACTTGGATAGCAAAATTAGATTGAGCCATTTGTGAAAAAAGTTTGAAAACTTTTGTGGCAATATCTGGGTTTATCATGGCACGTCCTTCATTGGCTGTTACAACAGCATCATGCAAATCATCCATTGACGTTCCTTTTAGCATGTAACCTGTCGCGCCATACTTAAGAGCGCTGTAGATAAAATCATCATCATCAAATGTCGTCAAAATGATAACCTTGATATTTGGATAATGCTCTTTGACCGCTTTGGTACACAAAACACCATCCATTTTTGGCATACGAATATCCATCAAAATAACATCAGGTTTGCTCGTTGGCAGAGTTTCTAGAACCTCTGTTCCATCACTCACAGCCCCAACAACTTCAATATCAGGATAAGCTGATAAAATAATCTTCAAAGATTCGCGAATCAACTCCTGATCATCTGCAATAAGTACTCGTATCATCCTTCTTCTCCTTGTATCTTAGGGATATGAATCGTTGTAGAAAATCCATCTTTACCAGAAAAGGCAACGCGACCACCAATAATAGCTAAACGTTCTGTCATCTGCATTAAGCCAAAACCATACTTGATGTTTTCACTTCCTGTTCCATTATCCTTAATCAATAAAACATAATCACTCTCACTGAGCATGCTAATTTTAATCTTGGTTGCACGACCATGTCGCAAAGAATTCGTCACAGATTCCTGAATAACTCGGAAAATAACGTCCTCCTTGGTCTTATCAAAGTCAACATTATCCCAGTGATAATTTAAATCAATTTGCAAGTGTGACAACTCTTGGTACTCTGAAAGCATCTTTTCTAGAGCATCTTTCAACGTACGATTTTCAAGATCACCTGGTCGCATTTTATTAAGAGAACGTCGAACATCAACAATCCCTTCGCGAACAACATTTGATACACTGCTTAATTGTTTTTTAGCATGTTCTGGGTCAAGGTCAATCAAAACCGTCACGGCATCGATCCCTGCCGAAATTCCCGTCAAAGCATGCCCAATTGTGTCGTGAATCTCACGCGCAATACGTCTACGTTCCCTATCTTCAGTAATCTTTTCAGACACCGCAACGTACTCCTTCAAACGCGTATTGGCTTGTGCAGCCATCAATAATTCTTCCTCAATCTTATGATTTTCTGTCACCGAATAAATAATATAAGTCATCAATGAAATGATAAAGACAATCATATTAAGTGATACCAATCCATTCTTGATGAACGAAATCACAAGACGTGTACTTGCTGGGAAGAAATTAATATAAACATCCAAATCTGGTGTTCTCACCAAAAGTGACAGCACATCATAATTTGACAGCAAAAGCGAACCAAAACTAGCTACAATAAAAAGCAGCCAGGCTTTCTTTTCACGAAATGTGTAAAAGTCTGTATATGAAAAGAAAATATCCATGAAGACCAATAAAATCAAGCCGTTATAGGATAATTGCAAAGCAAAAAAAGTCGCAAACAGCAAAATGATTTCAAGAACTGCCAGCCAGTCACGCGCTTTAGTTTCTTTTTCAAATTCACGATTTCTGACATACATTACCAAAAGTAAGCCAATAAAAAATAAATTTGATAGCCAAAAAATTCGTTCAGGTGAACTTGGAATAATATTGATTTTTTCTAGTAGCGAACGACTAAAATTATTTTCAATAATATACTTAGTCGCTGACAGATAAACAGAACTGTAAAAAAGCACCGCCATAAAATTAATGACTAACAATGCACGTTTGGCAACCTCAACATTTTTTAAAATCTTCATCATTGCCACCCCGTTAAATCACTGTTTAAGACAGTTTCACTCGTCATGAATTCAACTGGAATAATAATCTCTTTATCCACTTTTTTATCATGGTAAAGTCGATACCCGGCCTGAATAGCTTTCTCACCAATAGTCAAAGGTGACTGTGCAACGGTCGCTTGAATGGAGCTAGTTGTTGCTAACAAGTTTTTCATGTCAGGCGACCCGTCAACACCGTAAATTTTAACGGGAGCTGTAACTTTCATATTCTCAATAGCAGCCAGTGCCCCGATTGCAACTTGGTCATTAAGCGCCATGACCGTATCAAAATCTACCCCAGAATTGATAACCGACTCAACTTGTGGCATGGCAACCTCGGTCTGACCTAAACAATCTTTTCTATCAACAACTTGATAGCCATCATGTCCCTTGATTGTCGCCAAAAAACCATTAATACGATCTACTGCAGACACCGCTTTTTGGTGTTCTAAAAGTAAAATTTTGGCACTTGATTGAGTCTGCATAAGGTTTTGCGCACATAAGACGCCAGCTTGATAGTTATCAGACACAATCGTCGTGTCAACTGGAGAATTATCTAAAAGCTGACTATCCACAACCACAACCTTAATTCCTGTTTCCTTAGCTTTCTTCAAAGCTTTAATCAACTTTTTACTGTCAGCATCAACAGGATTAATGATGATAATATCCACTCTCTTTTTGATAAACAGTTCCACTTGCTGAGTTTGTTTATTAACATCAAGTGCTGGATCTCGTGTGTAGAGAATATCATTTTTTTCCTCTACAATTTTGTCAATTTCATTATTTAGAACCTTATAGAAATCATTGTTCATGGTCATGTAAGTCGCCCCAATTTTGACACGATTTTCATTATAAGGAACCAATTTGTAATGAAGATAAATGCCAAGCATCGTTAGCAGCGCAATAAAAACGCTTACTAATAATGCTATAAGTTTTCCTTTTTTCATTCCCTACCTTCTCTACTTACTCAAAAATCTCAACTGATAATATACAAGTATTATAGCATGTTTAAAATATCTAGACAATTTGACCTTGATTGACACCTAGCAAGATGACAAAAAAGAAAGGAAAACTAGTGTTCTCCTTTCTTTTCATTTCCCTGATATCCTAAATATTATGATTCTTTTTTCTTGAAAAATTGTCCAAATAATGCTCCCATAGCCGCTAGGATTGATACAATACCAAGTCCAGCAAGATGATTATCTTTTTCACCAGTTTGTGGCAAGACACTTTCTGAAACAACCGCAGATTTTGGAATAACTGGAGCTTTAGCATCTGCAACTTTGACTGATTTAGCAGGCGCTTTAGCTGCCAATGTAGTTGTTGCAACTGCTTGTTCTGAAGGTGTTTCTTCCGGTGTTTGAGGATTTGTTGGCACGACTCCACCATTTTCTTCGCTTTGTGTTGGTTCTTTAGCATCCAAATCTACTACGAAGAAGTTTTGAACTTCAAGTTCTCCATCCCAAAGACCTAGACCAAGATATGGATCATTGAAGAAGTCTTCAACTTGATCAAATGTGTAAGACATTGCCAATTGATTATCAACAAAGACTTGAATAGCGTTTGCTGATTTCACCAAACGAACGTGGTGGAATTGATTGTCGTTAATGGCTGCTGCCATTGGTGATTCTGCAATAGTATCACCGTAGAAGCGGAACAAACGAACAGAGTTACTTCCACCGAATTGGATTGTGTAGGCATTGTTAGCATCTGGATTGCCTGAAGCAAAGAAGATATTTACAATTCCGCGACCATATTTGATGTCCAAATCCATTTGATAGTTTTCGTATGGCATCTTATCGGCTGACATGTAAATGTCATTTGAGCCATGGTTTTCAACTTTCAATGATTCACCGTCAGCATGCCAATCACCAGCGAAGACTTTCACATCTTTAACATTTGTCTTGAAGTTATCTTCTAGAATATCAAGAACAAAATCTTGATAAACTGCCGGGTTAGATTTAGATTGTGCTCTAACAATCACTTGACCTTTCTTAAGTGCTTTAACGAAGACTTGATTACCAGAAATTTCTGCCGACACATTACCATTGTTAAGAATTGACCAAAGCAAATCTTGGTTAGCAACTGATGGAGAGACGTACGCTTTAACCACTGTGCTGTCACCAACATTCATTCTGACATTCTTAGCAGACGCAGGCACAATACTTTGTGGTTCAGTAGTTTCAACTTTATCTTTCCAAATACTCTTCAATGGGTAAAGAACGATATCTGCTGTAGATTCATAACCTTCAGAAAATACACTTAATCCGAGACTTTGAGGTGATGTGAAGATTTGGTTAGCACCTGCGAGTCAAGGAGTTTCGCGTTGCGAAGTGTGGCTTCAGACCATTCATAATGATCCTGCGGCTGGACTTTCTTGAACAATGACGGTACGGTTTCAACATTGTGGTTGAGTATATCCGGACGGGCATCCATCACGATCTTCAAAGCGTCTAT
>CAZPYI010000150.1:0-5240 GCA_964590305.1 uncultured Streptococcus sp. | reverse complement strand
TACACCTGTTTTTAAGGGCTGTTTTTAAAAAATATATTAATAATATTTTTTATTATTTGTGAATAATTATTTTAATTTTTAATGTTGAAACACCGATTTTTCTAAACAAATATTAACTTTTCAAAAGCAGATTTATCTGATTTTAAAACCAAGGGAATATTTCGAGATTTCATTCAGATAAGTGCTTGCTAATTTCAATTTTAATCATCTTAATCAATATTAAACAACCTACCTTAATACACTTGAAAAATTAGAAATCCTAAAATACTTGTGAGAATCATTTCCATAAAGTAAAAGGAGGAAACATGGAATACATCCAAAAAAGTAAAAAATTAGCCGAAAAGTTTGACCACTTGTTTTTTGATATCGTAAACTCTTCTCCCTTATCTATTATCATCACAGATAAAGATAGAAAAATTGTTTATGTTAACCATTTTTTTAGCCAATTAACTGGATATGAGTATGATGAGGTAATCGGGGAGAATCCTTCTATTTTAAAATCAGACCTCACTCCAAATCAAGTTTATAGAGAAATGTATACTTCTTTAGAAAATGATGGAAAATGGCATGGAGAATTTAAAAATAAAAAAAAGAATGGCGATTTATATGTCGAGTACGCTTCCATTTCCATGATTTATGATAAAGAAAACACACCATATTTTATCGCTTTTAAGCAAGATATCACTGAAATGGTGAATCTTAATCGTGATGTTTATTACGATGCAACAACCGACCTATACAATCGTCGTTTCTTAGACAGACAGTTACCCATTGAAATTCAATCTACTTTAGAAAAAGGGACACCGTTATCAATTATTTTTATGGATTTAGATTTTTTCAAAATTATTAACGATGAGTACGGTCATGTTATTGGAGATGAGTTGATCAAAATGATTGCCTCATTTTTGCTTGATAAATTTCGTAAAAGAGCTAGCTGGATTGCTAGGTATGGGGGTGATGAGTTCTTAATCTGTTTACCCAAAACAGATCGAAAAAAAGCTTTTGATATTGGAAATCGTTTAAGGGAGTCTCTAGAACAGCATTCATTTAATATCCAAAATAAGAAAATATCCATTACTTGTAGTTTTGGAGTTGAAGAAATCAGTGAAAAAAACCCAATTTCTTCTGTAGATGATTTACTAAGTATTGTAGACAAAAAGTTATATTTAGCAAAAAACAAAGGAAAAAATACAGGATTTGTATAAAAGCTAGATTGAAACCTAATTCTTAGTTTCAATCTCTTTCTAGTTTTTAGTTTTTTAACCTCAGGAGATAGATATGAATGATATGAATAACCGCTTTTACCTGGTATATCAACCAATCATAAAATACATAGATAGAGAAAAACACATCATTAACGATTATGAGGTGTTACTACGTTCAAAACAAACTCATCAATTTCCAGTCAGTGAGTTTGATGAGTTGATTTCAAGTGAAGAGAAAAATGCTCAATTTCTCACCTGGTATGTTCAAAAAATAGAAGAAGCAATGTCAGTATATCCCGATTTACATTTGTCATTGAACTTTCACCCCGAACAGTGGCATTATGAGGCAACCTTAATATTGTTGAAACAATTGTCCAACTTTTCCAGAAGAATTATTATTGATTCAACAGAACATTCTCCACATAGATGTAGCACAACTCATTTAACATTTAATCATGCTATGACAGAATTAAATCAAATGGGTTATAAAGTCTCATTTGATGATGTCAGCACTGGTATCAACAGTATGTCTTTCTTATTAAAGAACATTGAATATATTTATCGTATAAAATTTTCAATCATACATTTCAAATCTTTAAATCCTATAACATTGAACCTATTTATTGATTCTTGGGCTCATTTTGCAGATGACTACCATATTGAATTTGTTATTGAAGGAATTGAGGACCAATCTTTCTCTTTAGAATTATTTGAGAGAGGGATCATTTTCCAACAAGGGTACTTTTTTGGCAAAGGTCAACCTCTAAACAGACTATCATATAGGAGTAATATTTCATGATTTTTAAAAAAAAGATAGCATATTTTCTTGTCACAGTTAGTATGTTTACAGCTACGTTTTTCTCAACAAATATTGTCCAAGCTGACACACCAAATGAGTATAATATTTCGATTGATGGTGATTTAAGCGACTGGACAGATAAACCTAAGACTGATATCTATTTCGACTATAACAACGGAAATGTTACTAAACAAGGAAGTTTCTTATCCGATGGCACTTACCTTTATATTTATATTGACATGGACCCCTATGACAAAGGGCATAATTATCGTTTCCAAGGTTATGGCTGGAATATTAGGGTAGGTAATAGCGTGACAACAATGTCTTTTAGTGTTGATAACATTTGGTCCCTCCAACCAGGAAGTACGGCTCCAATTACATCTGTTTGGGCTTGGAGTAATAACGATCCAGATCAACTATTTGTCAACCAACAAGTTACTGGTGCCACTGGTTTTGTCACTACAGAAAAATCAAGTAATGGCTGGGCATATCATGATAGAGCAGAAATTAGAATTCCTTTAAGCGGATTTCTAAAAAACCCAGATTTAGTTCAAAGCATGGACATCTACGACACAGACAATATGGGACAACAAGTCGTTACAATCACCGGTGGAAGTACTGGTGGAGTACTAATTGTAGTAAGTGGTTTTGGATTAGCTGGTCTATTAGTCATTAGTAAATCAAAAAAGAAGAGAATTAAGGAGATAATTTCTTGAACATCTTTTTATTAATCGGAGTTATCCTTTGGCTTTACGCCTTGTCAGTTTTGAAAAGAGCAGAGTTGCCTGCAATCTATTTTATTGTAGGCAGTGTAGGCTTTTTTTTCATTCTCTTTTTCATCAGCAGGCCTTACTTTATTTGGGTAATGGTACGTGCCATATCGATGACATTGGCATTGATTGCTAATCTATTTCATCTGGCAGAAGTCTACTCGGATTATGGTCTCGTGATTATCAGCAACGGTTTTAATAATATCACCATGACAATTGATTATGAATGTTCTGGTGTTATCGAAACTGCTGCATTTTGGGGACTTTTAACCTTTTATCCAATGTATCAAGCCAAAGAGAAAGTATTTCTAGGCCTAGCTGGTTTGCTGTGGATTTCACTAGCAAACATTCTTCGCTTGACTTTGATTATAATTATCGTCCATATTTTTGGAACAGATTATTTCTTTTTGGCACACTCAATCATAGGTAGAATTGTCTTTTACATTCTAGTTGTTTTCTTTTACTATCGCGTATTTACTTATGGTTATCTCACAAAAAACGAAGGAAAAGCTTAGATGAATTATACATTATTTTCCACATTAAGTCAGATGGGATTTTGGATAACTTGGCTACTTATTCCAATTATTGTAGAGGCTGTTCCAGCAATTATTGCTTTCTTTAAAATTTTATTTTCTAGCCTAAAAAGACAAAAGTCTGAAATTGATACTAAGTTTTGGCCCTACATTTCGATTATTGTTCCAGTTTACAATTCTGAAAAAACTTTATATAGTTGTATCCAATCAATTAACCAATCTACATACCCAACAGCCAATATTCAAATTATATTAGCCGATAATCAAAGCAAAGATAACAGTTTCAAAATCTTTCAAACTGCTCAGAATGATTTCCCAAATTTAAATATTCAATGGATGCGGACAGAGCAAGGAAAAGCACGTGCTTTAAACTCTGCTATTTATAGCTGTACTGGTACTTATGTTATCAACATTGATAGTGACGGCATTTTAGAAAAAAATGCATTGAAAAATTTAATAAAAAGATTTGAAAGCGACCCTACTATTTCTGCTATGACTGGAAGCGTATTGACACAGAAAGAAAGCATTAAACAGACTAAAAATATTGGTTTACATCTATTACAACGTTTAGAGTATTTTGAATACGCTCAAGCATTTATTTCTGGAAGAAATATAGAATCAGAAAGAAATCATCTGTATACAATGTCTGGTGCTTTTTCTGGTTTCAGAAGGGAAGTATTACTGAAAACATTTATGTATGACGTCACCACTGTTGGGGAAGATATTGATATCACCTTCCAAGTTCGAGAAAGAGCACATGGAAAGGTCGTACTTTGTGCTGATGCATTCTTTTTCGTAGATCCCATTGAAAGTAAAGAAAAATTATATACCCAAAGACAACGTTGGCAACGTGGTCAAATTGAAGTGTCTCAAAAATTTTCTGCAAATCGTTTGCGTGCAAAAACATTTTTTTCAGACTTCTTAGTTCGAAGACTTATGATAGACCACACCTTCTTGTTTTTAAAAATAATATGGTTATTTGCAAGTATTAGTTTATTATTTCTACATTATTCACCTGTATTATTGCTCCTATCCTATCTAGCTATGTATTTATTGTATATTCTGATGAGCATCATGGTTTTTGTTAATGTTTCCATGATGTTGAAAAAATTCCCTGAGGAGCAAAAATTTTATCTTCACTTATTTGATTGCGTCTTCTGGATGCCAATATATAATTTCATCTTATCTTGGGTACGACTAGTTGGTGTGATCAATACAGAGTATTTTTCAGCAAAATGGACTACTAAAAACTATCACGAAGAAATCAAAGATGTCAGAACAATCATTAAAAGTGACTTTATGAAAATCAAAGGAGAGACAAAAAAATGAGCTTGCAAGGAACTTACCGCTTAAAATATTACATTCATGCTAGTCATGCTATTAGATGGGCAGATGGAGTTGGTGAAGAGCATGGGCATTCTTGGGAAATTATTGCTGAATTCCAATCCACAAATGATGAAATGATTGTCTTTGATAAGATTGAAAAACTGTTAGGTGAAACCTTTCAAGTATACTCTGGTACCTTTTTAAACGAGGTGGACCCTTTTAGGACTATCAACCCCACTCTAGAAAATATCACAAAAGAATTCTTTCAATTGGTTGAAAGACAAATTCGACCAATGCACGCCAAATTAAATAAATTAGAGGTTGGTGAATCCCCAACTAGATTCTATTATGTAACGAGAGATGAGTTGAATAAATAATATGAAAAAAAGCTTATATGGTGTAGGAAACCATTTGATTGTTTGGCTATTCTATATTTTATTTAGTATCACCTATATTTCTGTCTTATTGTCCGATAATTTCATCTTGGGTGATAATCTAATTAAAGGAACAAGTACAACTATTGGTTTAGTTTTTCTTCTCATAGCACTGCTGTTACTGATTAGTTTCACTTTTTTGTTCCCAAAAATTAAACAAATAGTTACTTTTA
>CAZPYI010000149.1:0-5272 GCA_964590305.1 uncultured Streptococcus sp. | reverse complement strand
ACTACGTTTTAGCTAACCAATATTATTTTTATCGTGGTCATATTTATGGTGATTGGGATGACGGAGAACGCTTTGCTTTCTTCCAATTCGCAGCTATTGAGCTGATGGAAAAAGTTGACTTTATCCCTGATGTTGTCCATGTTCATGATTACCATACTGCCATGATTCCGTTTTTACTAAAAGAAAAATATCACTGGATTAATGCCTATAAAGATATTAAAACCGTTTTGACCATTCATAATTTGGAATTCCAAGGTCAATACGACTCTGGCATGCTTAGCGATTTATTTGGTGTCGGTTATGAACGTTATGCTGACGGTACACTACGTTGGAATGACTGCCTTAACTGGCTAAAAGCGGGAATTTTATATTCAGACCGTGTGACGACTGTTTCACCGTCATATGCCCAAGAAATCATGACACCTACTTTTGGTAAAGGTTTGGACCAAATTTTGCGCATGGAAAGTGGCAAATTGATTGGTATCACAAATGGTATTGATACCGATTTGTACAATCCAGAAACAGACCCACACATTCCTGAACATTTTTCAGTCAAGGATTTGTCTGGAAAAGCCAAAGATAAGAGAGCTCTTCAAGAACGTGTTGGTTTGCCTGTTCGTGATGACGTTCCTTTGATTGGAATTGTATCTCGTCTAACAGACCAAAAAGGCTTTGATTTGGTGGTCAATGAGCTTAATAATATTTTGCATTTTGATCTGCAAGTCGTGCTTTTAGGAACAGGTTATACTGAATTTGAAAATAGCTTTGCTTGGTTTGGCAGTGCCTTCCCAGATAAAATGTCAGCCAATATCACCTTTGATATTGAACTCGCCCAACAAATCTATGCAGCTAGCGATATTTTCCTTATGCCAAGTGCTTTTGAACCTTGCGGATTGTCACAAATGATGGCAATGCGTTATGGAACATTGCCGTTGGTACATGAAGTTGGTGGCTTACGTGATACCGTTAGCCCTTATAACCAATATGAAAAAACTGGAACAGGTTTTAGTTTCCAAGACTTTTCAGGTTACTGGTTAACGAGAACGGTAGAAAAAGCTGTTGACCTCTATTATAGCAATAAAGAAGATTGGTCAATGTTGCAAAAAAATGCGATGACAACTGATTTTTCGTGGGATAGCGCAAGTAAAGCTTATGAAGATTTATATGAGCAATTAGATTAATCAAGAAAAGGATTAACATGAAGTTAACAAAAGGAGAATTTATTCGCGATTTTAAAGACACACTCAACGAAGAACAATTGATTAAAGTCCCCGATGCGACGCCTGCGGAACTTTTTACCTCACTCGCTCAAACGGTACGCAAATATTACACGCCTCTCTGACTAGAACGCAACCGAAAAATTTCTGAAAATCATGAAAAAGTTGCTTACTATTTTTCAATTAAATTTCTACCAGGACGCATGCTTGAGACTAATTTACTGAATCTTGGTATTTTAGATATTGTCAAAGAAGCTTTTGCTGAATTGAATATTGATTTTAACGCTGTGAAAAATGCAGAGCATGATATGGCATTAGGAAATGGTGGCTTAGGACGTTTAGCGGCAGCATTCATGGATTCACTAGCAACGACAGGTTATCCAGATTTTGGTAATGGCTTGCATTACAAATTCGGTTTATTTAAGTAACGAATTGTTTATGGTTACCAAGTTGAACTGCCAGATTTATGGTTTGGTTCTATCGGAAATGTTTGGGAAACCCGAAAAGACCATGATACCGTTGAAGTCAAGTTGTTTGGTGATGTGTATTTGCAGGCTGATAAGGACGGCAAACTTAGCCCAGTTTACAACAATGCTCAAATTTTGCGTGCGGTGCCATATGATGTTTCGCAACTCGACTATCAAAATGATATTGTCAATAATCTACGCCTTTGGGATGTCGAAATTCCAGAAGAATACGAGCTCGATTACCCAACAATTGCTGATCGTCGAAGTGTTCAAGACATTACCTCTATCCTTTATCCAGACGATTCAAGCTACGAAGGGAAACAATTGTACTTGGTGCAAGAATACTTTATGACAAGCGCTGGATTGTAAACAATCATTAAATCATACCTCAAACAAGGGTTGCCATTGGAAAAAATTCATGAAAAAGTTTCTGTTCATATCAATGACACTCACCCTGCTGTCGCACCTGCCGAGTTTATGCGTCTGCTTGTTAATGAGTATCGCCTTGAATGGGATGTCGCTTGGGATGTTACAGCAAAGACAATGAGTTACACCAACCATACCATTCTCGCAGAAGCTCTCGAAAAATGGGATGCCGAACTTTTCAAAAAAGTCTTGCCACGTGTCTATCAAATTATTTTATGAAATCGATAACCGTTTTGTTTCAGACATGGCAAGCGATGGCGTTGCTCCTCAGATTATTGAAAATACACGTATTGTCAAAGACGGGCTAATTCACATGGCTAATCTAGCTATTATCGGTGGTCATTCTGTCAACGGTGTTGCTAAACTTCACACAGAACTTCTGAAGGAAGATACTTTACGTGATTTCTATAATCTCTATCCTGAAAAATTCAATAATAAAACCAATGGTATCGTTCAACGTCGTTGGACACAAATCGCAGATCAACCACTTTCTAAAACCATTGACAAATGGATTGGCAGTGGCTGGAGAAGTGATATCCATGAATTGCGTAAGCTTAATGACCTTGTTGACAATCCAGAAGTTTTAAATGATTTTTATCACGTTAAACAAGAAGCTAAAGCACGTTTGGCTGCTTATATTAAAGAAACAACAGGTATAGAAGTTTCGACAGATGCTATCTTTGATGTTCAAGTAAAACGCCTGCATGCTTATAAACGCCAACTGTTAAATGTTCTCAACATTATCAAAGAATATTGGGATTTAAAAGACAATCCTGATAAAGATATCGTACCGCATGTTTACATTTTCGGTGCAAAAGCAGCACCAGGCTACCATTTTGCAAAATCAGTCATCAAAGTGATTAATGAATTAGCTAATTTAATCAATAACGATATTAGCTTAAATGGCAAACTTAAAGTTGTTTTCCTTGAAAATTATAATGTCAGCCTTGCGGAATTAATTAATCCAGCAGCCAATGTATCTGAACAAATTTCACTAGCTTCCAAAGAAGCATCTGGAACCTCTAACATGAAGTTTATGATGACAGGTGCTATTACCTTGGCAACACTGGACGGAGCTAATATTGAAATTAAAGATGAAGTTGGCAGCGATAATATTGTCATCTTTGGTATGGATAAAGATGATGTCTATCGTCATTATGAACGCCATGATTACTATTCACGTAGTATTTATGAAAATAATCCGATTATTCGACGTGTTGTTGACAGCTTTATCAATGGTACCATTTCAAATATTCAAGGTGAAGGAACAGAAATTTATGAATCTCTGATTACGCACAATGATGAGTATTTCTTGCTTGAAGATTTCACAGCCTATGTGGAAGCCCAAGAAAAGATTGACCAGCTCTACCGCAATCAAGAGCAATGGATGCGCATGAGTCTTATCAATATTGCAAATTCTGACAAGTTCACCTTAGATGATACCATTACTCAATACGCTAAAGAAATATGGCAATTGAAAAACTAAAAATGAGGTTCTTACCTACTTGATTTAGTAAAAATATGAAAACATTTCCATAGAGTTTTCATAAAGAAGTCCTTTTTAGGACATTGTTTGTATAGAAAAACTCTCATAAAATGTTATTTATAATAGGAAGAAAACCCTAATAAAGAAGCGATTTTGGTCGTTTCTTTATTTTTATTTTAAAAAACTAAACAAAGGTTAAGAATGAAATAGAAAAACGTTTCCAAAATTTGCGATTTCATTGACAATTTCCTAAAATAAGACTAAAATAACGAGGTAAAAAATTTTAAAAGGAGAATTCTTATGTTGAATTTAGCTATTTTAGCACTTGGTATTGCTGTTATGGGGGTGAGTATCGGTGAAGGTATTCTAGTTTCCAATATTGCAAAATCATCAGCTCGTCAACCTGAAATGTACAATAAATTCCAAACACTTATGTTTTTGGGTATTGCCTTTATTGAAGGTACATTCTTTGTTCTTCTAGCATGTACATTCTTTGTTACTACACAAGGATAATTGCTGAAGATTTTCTAAAAGAAAGGGGGGAATCAGTTGGAAACTGTCAGTAATCCAACAGTTCAATTTTTTGGCATAACTTTTGATTTAACCATTCTTGCCATGTCTCTTTTAACTGTACTGATTGCCTTTGGAATTATCTTTTGGGCGAGTCGCCATATGACAATAAAACCAAAAGGTAAACAGACATTTATTGAGTTTCTGTACGAGTTTGTGAGAAATACCATCCGTCCAAACTTGGGTGAGTACACAAACAATTATAGCTTACTCATGTTTACTTTTTTCTTTTTTATTTTGGTTGCTAATAACCTTGGTTTGATGCTTAAGTTGCAGTCAGAAGAATATAACTTTTGGACGTCACCAACATCTAACTTCATGGTTGATTTCACATTATCATTGATTGTTGCTATTGTTGTTCACGTTGAAGGTATTCGTAAAAGAGGTTTAGCTACCTATTTGAAACACTATGTCTCACCATATCCTGCTATGCTTCCAATGAATATTTTGGATCAATTTACCAGTTTGATTTCATTGGCTTTGCGTCTCTATGGAAATATTTACGCTGGTGAAATTGTCATGTCCTTGATTATAAGTCTGGCTCACTCGAGTATCGTAGGGGCTCCTGTAGGTTTTGTTTTAAATCTCGCTTGGACAGCCTTTTCAATGTTTATTGGATGTATTCAAGCTTATGTATTTACTATTCTTTCATCGAAATACATTGGTGAAAAAGTCGTTGAAGAAGAGGAATAGAAAGGGGATAGAAATAAATGTCTACACTTATAAATGCAACTAGTTTAGGTAACCTTATTATCACAACTGGCTCAGTTCTTTTATTATATATCCTGATTCGCATCTTTGCATGGGACCAAATTACAGGAATTTTCAAAGCTCGTGAAGAAAAAATCTCTAACGATATTGATGGTGCAGAAGCTGCTCGTGAAAAAGCAGAAGCATTAGCTGCTAAACGCCAAGAAGAGTTAGCTGGCGCTCGTACAGAGGCAACACAAATTATTGATGATGCCAAAGAAACAGGTAAAAATCAAGAGGCTAAAATCGTTGCAGAAGCACGTGAAGAAGCAAGTCGCTTGAAAGCTAAAGCTATTCAAGATATTGAACAAAGTAAAGTAGAAGCTCTTTCAAGTGTTAAAAGTGATGTTGCTGAT
>CAZPYI010000148.1:823-5313 GCA_964590305.1 uncultured Streptococcus sp. | reverse complement strand
TAACATTGTATTTTGATTTGCATATTACCTTAGTTATTATCAATAAAAATCAAGGCAGTGATATCCAACGGATGTGTTATACTAATAGAGCATATAGTTATTACTTACTAGAATTCTTTCTATATCAGGGATTTTATTAGGAAGATTTGGTCAAAATAAGTGAAATCACTGTCTAATGGAGGTGCTAATGAAACAGTTCTTTATGTTTCCAGAGGCTAAAAGTTATGATTGGTCAAGTAACCAACAATTTGTTTATATTAGTAAAGTCAATCGCGAGGATATTAATCATCCGCGAACGTTGCATTCTCATGATGATTTAGTAGAATTGATTTTGATTACAGAGGGTGAAGGCAAAATTTTTATTGGCGATCAATATTTTGATATAAAAAAAGGTAGCTTAGTTATTTATAATAGTCATATTGTACATGATGAATTATTTAGTAGTGAACCAATAGCCTTATATTGTATTGGTATCAGAGGTGTTAAGGAAAAAGAATTGCGAGAGAATGCCCTCATATCAGACACAATTGAGCCAATTTTTGAGACAAAACAATACTATGACTTATTGTTACCGTTATTTCAAACAGCTTTTGAAATCTTAGAAAAAGAGGTTTCTAACTACACTGAAATTGTACAGCAATTAGGTCGTGCAATCATTGCATTAATTAAAAAAAATATCATTAATGACACTGTTAAAAATGTTGAGGAGTCAAGTAAATTACAAATTGTAAAAGAAATTAAAGAATATATGGATAGTTACTTTTCAGAAGATTTCAAGTTAAATACGTTTAACAAAAATGGTAGGTGGCCAATAAATGAATTTTATTTTGCACACAAGTTCAAGGAACTTTACGATTATTCGCCGATTGAATACTTACAACGTAGAAGAATTGGAGAGGCACAAACACTATTAATAAATACTGATTTAAGCATTACAACTATTGCCTATCAAGTTGGTTTTAATAGCTCTTCTTATTTTACTACCTTATTTAAAAAAGTAGTCAATCTATCACCAAGAGTTTATCGTAATCAGTATACAGAAAGATAAAAAAGCAAGATTTTTAAAAAAAGTAAAATAGAGAATATCGAAATCGTCCATTTAAAGCGATTTCTTTTTTATTTTAGGCAAGAAATATGAATTAATTGGTATCGTTTTCTTTTATAATCTATATGTGAAAAGAAATACAAACTATCTAGATGAGTCTCACAACAATAATTATTAATCTGTATTTTTTTATTGAAAAATTCTGGAAACCGATAAGGAGTCATTTTATGAGTAATATTTTATTAGGATTAGTACCTGCATTAATGTGGGGCTTACAGCCACTAGTCATGCAAAAAATTGGTGGCAAGGCTACTAATCAGCAGATGGGGATGGCAATGGGAGCACTCATCTTTTCCATAGGTGTTCTATTTTTCCATCAACCAACATGGAGCATAAATTTAGTTATTGCGAGTTTATTATGTGGGTTGGTTTGGTCATTTGGTCAAATTAACCAAATAAAGAGTTTTCATGTAATTGGTGTTTCTCGTGCCATGCCATTTTCAACAGGAACTCAATTGATTGGCACATCATTAGTAGGTGTTCTGTATTTTCAAGAATGGACGCAAACAGTGCAGTTTATCTTAGGGATAAGTGCATTAATTTTAATCATCCTCGGAGTAACGTTAACGGCATTTCAAGAAAACAACCAAGAATCAAGCGAACGCGTTGACATGAAGAAGGGCGTAATGATTCTACTGATCTCATCACTAGCCTTTGTTCTTTATGCGGTTATTCCAAGAGTTGCTGGGGTAAATGGATGGGATGCTCTTTTCCCTCAAGCAATTGGTATGTTTCTAGGTTCAGTATTATTTTGTTCCTTCGAAAAGCAGCCTGAAATCTTTGGACAAAAATCTTTTCAAAATATTATAACAGGTTTCTTTTTCGCAATTGCAAATGTAACCATGATGTTATCAAATGAAGCAAATGGTGTTGCCCTTGGTTTCACATTATCACAAATGAATGTCGTAGTTGCTACTCTGGGTGGTATGCTTCTGCTACATGAGACAAAAACATCTAAAGAGACCAAGTTTACTCTAGGAGGCTTGATTTTAGTGGTAGCTGGTGGTTTATTGATAGGTATGACAAAGTAGGAGAAACAAAATGATAGAGAATATTTTACGTGTTGGTGTGATTGGTTGTGGAGCAATAGGTAAGGAACATATTGAACGCTTAACAAATGTTGTCCCTCAAACAAAAGTTGTTGCAGTTTATGATTATTTTGAAAATGTCGCAAACGAAGTTGCTGAAAAATACCAAGTGAGCGTTTGTCTAAGTGGTAAAAGTTTAATTGAACGTGATGATGTTGATGCTGTTTTAATCACATCAACGGACGACACCCATGCAGGTTATGTATTTGAAGCATTGAAAAACAAAAAATATATTTTCTGTGAAAAACCACTCGCTTTAACAGCTGATGAATGTGAAGAGATGATGGTTGAAGAAGCGAAAATTGGTAAACGTTTGATTCAAGTCGGATTTAATCGCCGTTTTGATGTTGGTTATCGTGAAATGAAAACCGCTATCTTGGATGGTGAAATTGGTGAACCCCTATTAATTCACAGTGCACACCGCAATATTTCTCAAGCACCAGGATTTGAAACAGACTATGCAATTACAAGAGTTGCCATTCATGAAATTGACATCACACGCTGGTTATTAGATGAGGAGTATGAAGAAGTCCAAGTGCTAACGGTAAAACAAAGTAGACGGACTTCAGGTGACTGGTTAAATCCTCAGCTCATTATGTTTAAAACACAATCTGGTCAACGTATTGATGTAGAAGTGCAAACTGATGGTGCCTATGCTTATGACATTCAATGCCAAGTAGTTGGTGAGGATGGAACTTTGAACTTACCTGACCCAGCTAAGGTATGGAAAAGAACTAATCAAAATTTCTCATATGCCTTAACAGATCATTGGGCTAAACGGTTCATTGAATCTTATGACACAGAATTTAAGGAATGGGCAGAATCAATTTTAGCAGGTCAATTGGAAGGACCAAGTGCTTGGGATGGCTATGTGTCATGTGTAGTTGCAGAACGCTTAATTCAGTCCAGAAAGACTGGTATTGCAGAAAAAATTGAACTAAAGACGAAAGATGCTATTTATAAAAACATCAAAGAATGATGTCAAAGAATTCTATAAAAATCTAGCATTCCCACTTTGACCGAGTAATAATCGATTTTATATCGCATCTTATCTAACAGTTGTCAAAAGGCAACTGTTTTTTGCTATTATAAGCTAGTAAGTATAGAAAAAATTGAACAGTTACTGACCTTTATTATAATATTGATTCAAGAAACTTTTAAAGAAAATCATTGTAGAAGAGGTAAGCGTGAAAAAATTACAAAATTTTCAAGTATTGGACTATCTAATAGAACAATGCAAAAAACCTACAGGTATCGTGGGAAATATCATGATTGCTATCTGGAACAAGACTTTTATTGATATGGCCAAATGGGGACTATCTCATACCACTATTTCTAAACATGATCGTGTTTTGGAGATTGGTTGTGGTGGGGGTGCATTTATCAATTACTTGGCAAAAGAAAAGCAAGCTACTGATATTACTGGTATTGATGTCTCTGAAAAGTCCATTGAAAAAGCAAAACACTTAAACAAGCTATTTTTAGAAAAATACCATCTTTCTTTTTCTTGTCAAGCTGCTGAGAATCTCAATTCCAATGGGAAAAAATTTAATAAAATATTTGCCATACAGACTCATATGTATTGGACTGATTTTGAAAAAGCAATTAAAAATGTTAACCAACTTATGTTAACTGATGGGGAATTCCATATTATTTGTGAAAAAGATAAAATATCATATCATCTTCCAGAATACGCTGAAGCAAAAGCAATGGTGAGCTTATTGAAGAAACTTGGGTTTAAAAATGTCACCATTTACGAAAGACAAAACTGGATTCACTACAAATGTCTTAAGTAGAGTAGTGCAAAGAGTGTTTTAACTGTCAGAACAGTCTCAGATTTGATAATTGAAAATTTCACATGGTATAATGAATTAAAGAATCAAGAGATGGGAGACAACCATGTTATTAAGACAAGTCATCTATTTTCAAGCGGTAGTTGAGACTGGAAGCTTTACAAATGCGGCTGAAAAAAATCATATTTCCCAATCAGCTATATCTCAGCAAATTCAATCCTTAGAAGAAGAACTGGGTGTGGCGCTTTTGACACGAAAAAACCGAAGTTTTGATGTGACGGAAGCTGGGAAATATTTTTACAAACAAACGATTACCATTATTGCTGACTTAGATAAAGTTTGTAAAGATACACAAGCCATCGCTAATGAACAAATTGCAAAACTTTCTATAGGCTATCTTCAATCTTATGGTGGGAGTGAGATTCAGGAGGCAATTGCACGTTTTGCAAGTCTTTATCCTGATGTCTCCTTGTCTGTCAAAACAGGAAGTCATGAAGACCTTTA
>CAZPYI010000148.1:0-813 GCA_964590305.1 uncultured Streptococcus sp. | reverse complement strand
CTATCGGAAGAGTTGGACTTGGTTTTTAGTGATCAAAGACGTGCATTTGCTGATGGCTATAATAATCTCATACTAACTGAGAGTGCCACTTATGTTGAAATAGCAACATTTAATCCCTTATCACATGGTGACAAATTGGATATTGATGATTTAAAAAATGTGTCTTGTATTCTTGTTGCAAGCAAAGGTCAAAATGATATCGAAGAAGCTTATTATCGAGATATTATTGGATTTGAAAGTGATTTTGTTTTTGCATCAACAGTTCAAGAAGCTCGTATGCTGGTGGTTGCTAATCGTGGTGTCATGCCAGTAGAGGGAGGACTTGGAGACAATTATTTCGGGTCAACTCTCAAGCGTTTGCCACTTTTTAAGAAAGGGCATCAACTTAAGCGTCGCTATTGTGGTTTCTGGAAGGTAGATAATTCTGGTTATTATGTGGAAACAATGGCAGAGTTACTAACAGATATTTTTCAGTATAAAGAAAACTAAAAGGCATTTCGGATAAGTTTTACTTATCTGAAATGCCTTTTTTTCGAATTGATTACATTTCTTAGCAAGATTATAATAAAAGCATAAAGAAACGGAAGAAGGAATTGATATGACAATCACAGAATTTGCAAAAAAATACCACGAAAAAATGTTTCCAGATGGTGTTTCGGATTTTTTGAAGACCGATCCAGAATTTGTCCAAAGTTTTGACAATTTCGCCTTTGATGAGGTGATTAACCATGAAGGAGCTAATTTAGAAGATAAAACACGATTTATTGTTATTTTAGCCACACTTATTGGTTGTCAAGGGATTGATGAATTCCA
>CAZPYI010000147.1:0-5349 GCA_964590305.1 uncultured Streptococcus sp. | reverse complement strand
CCTTGACCATATCTTTAATCAAGCACCACAATTTGAGTCTATTGACGAGGATGACATCATTAAAGAACCTGTCTTCACTAAAGAAATGAAGAAAAAACATACATTGCTCATGCCTATGCTGTCACCAATTCACCAGAATGGACTCATTGAAGAAGCCTTCAAACAAGCTGGTTACAATGTCGTTATCTTACCTGCAATGGACCGAAAAGCTGTTGATGTTGGACTGAAATTCGTTCATAACGATGCGTGTTACCCGGCTATTATTTCCATTGGTCAATTAGTTAGAGCCCTTCAAAGTGGCGAATATGATCTGGACAATACCAGCGTCATGATGACACAAACAGGTGGTGGTTGTCGTGCAACCAATTATATACCTCTATTACGTAAAGCACTTAAAGATGCTGATTTCGCACAAATCCCTGTGGTCTCTATCTCTATGGGTAATCAAGGAACTGAAGAAACACCTGGTTGGAGTCTCAATTACTCCTTTGTCAAACGTCTTCTCATCAGTGTTTTATATGGTGACCTTTTCGAGCGTGTCCTCTATCGTGTTCGCCCTTATGAAGCTGAGCAAGGTTCTGCCAATGCTCTTTATGAAAAATGGCTGGAAAAAGCGCGTAAGAATATCAAATCTGGTTCCTATTTTGAATTTAACAGGAACATGAAGCGTATCATTCGTGATTTTGATACTTTAGAAACGATTGATTTTGGTAATAAACCGCGTGTTGGTGTTGTTGGAGAAATTCTTGTAAAATACGCACCAACAGCGAACAATGACATTGTATCCATCATTGAAAATGAAGGTGGCGAAGCTGTTGTACCAGACTTGATTGGTTTCATGAATTATTCACTCTTCAATCAGATTTGGAAAGCTGATGAGCTTAATATGAGTCAAAAATCAAAACGTTTTTCTAAACTTGGTATTGATGTCATTAACCTCCTTGAAAAACCTATGAATAAAGCACTTGAAAAATCAGAGCGTTTTGAAGGAATTGAATCTATCTATGACATTGCCGAAGGCGCATCGAAAATTATTTCTATCGGTAATCATACTGGTGAAGGCTGGTTCTTAACAGGAGAAATGATTGAACTCCTTAATAACGGTGTTAACAATATCGTCTGTCTCCAACCTTTCGGTTGTCTTCCTAACCATATTGTCGGTAAAGGAATGGTCAAAGAACTTCGTCGTCAGTACAAAGGGGCAAACATCGCTCCTATAGACTATGACCCAGGTTCATCAGAGGTCAATCAGCTTAATCGTATTCGTCTCATGATGACAACTGCCAAGAAAATGCAAAAAGCTAAAGTTTTAGGTTGAGATAAGTAAATCAACTACAAACAACTTTAGTCCTTAGATAAGACATAAAAAATCTCCCTTGAAATCTAGTCTGCTAGACTATCAAGAGAGATTTTTTTCTGATTTCAAGTGCTAACGCATGTGATAACCATTAATCAATATAAGCAATCACTTCTACTTCTATTTTGACATCACGCGGTAATCGAGCTACCTCGACCGCTGAGCGAGCCGGAAAGTCTGCTTTGAATGCTGTCGCATAGACCTCATTGAAAGGAACAAAATCATTCATGTCAGAGAGAAAACAGGTTGTTTTAACGACATGATCAAAATCTGTTCCAGCCTCTGTCAAAATAGCAGAGATGTTTTTCAAAACTTGCTCCGTCTGCTCTTGAATAGTTGCTCCAATAATCTCACCTGTTTCTGGTGAGAGAGGAACTTGTCCCGAAGCAAATAGGAAATTCCCAACGATTTTTCCCTGTACATATGGTCCGATTGCTGCAGGTGCCTTATCTGTATGAATAGTTTTTACCACTTTTTCTCCTTATCTATTTCAAAAAAATATCAAGTTGAACTGACTTGTTTCAAGCTATTATCTTTTAAAATCTATGTGTAATAGCCCCATTATACCAGTATTTCCAGAAAATTCAAACAAATATTTTCTAATCGAAAAATGTGATAAGAAAAAATCCAGTAAAGAGATTAACTGGATTTCTTTGTAGATTGATGCTTAAATCTGCACTATGGTTTGATGCGGTGTAGCATACGTGGGAATGGAATAGCTTCGCGAATATGCTCATTTCCTGAGATAAAGGTCACAGCACGTTCTAAACCTAATCCAAAGCCTGAGTGAGGCACTGAACCGTATTTACGCAAATCAAGATACCAGTCATATTCTTCGAGTGATAAACCAAATTCTTCAACTTTTTCTTTGAGGTAGTCATAGTCAGTCGCACGTTCTGAACCACCAATGATTTCGCCATAACCTTCTGGTGCAATCAAATCAGCACAGATAACAACATCATCTCTTGTTGGATGTGGTTTCATATAGAAAGCTTTGATTGCCTTTGGATAGTTGATAATAAATGTTGGAACACCATAATAATTTGAAACAAAAGTTTCATGGGGTGCCCCAAAGTCATCTCCCCATTCAATATGATCGTAATCATTTTCAGCTTCTTTTTCCTGAAGTAAAGCAATGGCATCATCGTAAGTCACGCGTTTGAAAGGCTCATTGAGGTATTTTTCAAGTAGACTAATATCACGGTCAATAACTTCCAGCGAATGCTTCTGATTTTCAAGAACAGACTTAATCAAATATTTGATATAGGCTTCTTGAATATCCATTGATTCCTCATGGTGAACAAAGGCCATTTCAGGTTCAATCATCCAAAATTCTGTCAAATGGCGACGCGTTTTAGATTTTTCTGCTCGGAAAGTTGGTCCAAAAGTAAATACTTTTCCTAAAGCCATAGCTCCCGCCTCAGCATACAATTGTCCTGTCTGACTAAGAAATGCTGGTGTTCCAAAGTAGTCTGTTTCAAAGAGTTCTGTTGTTCCTTCTGGTGCAGAACCTGTCAAGATTGGAGAATCAATTTTGATGAAACCTTCGTTATTGAAAAATTCATAAGTGGCGCGAATGATTTCGTTACGGACAAGCATGATGGCATGTTGTTTACGTGAGCGAAGCCACAGATGGCGATGATCCATAAGAAAATCAGTTCCATGTTCTTTTGGTGTAATAGGATAATCAACAGATTCACCAATAACTTCAAGATCCGTAACATCAAGCTCATAACCAAATTTTGAACGGTCATCTTTTTTGACAATTCCCTTAACAAGAACAGATGTTTCTTGGCTTAGTCGTTTGATAGTATCAAACTTAGCTGTACCTTCTTCTTCACCAAATTTTTCAATAAAGTTAGGCTTAAAAGCTACAGCTTGAAAGAAGGCCGTCCCGTCACGAAGTTGAAGGAAAGCGATTTTTCCTTTCCCCGATTTGTTGGTCACCCAAGCACCAATAGTAATTTCTTCATCAAGGTGTTCTTTGACATCTATGATTGATGTATAATCTTTAGACATAAAATCTCTTTTCTAGTTATTATCTTATTTAGTTCAAATGACAGACGGCTTCAACATTATTGCCGTCAGGATCTATGAGAAATGCTGCATAATAATTTTCATGGTATTGGGTTCTTAAGCCTGGAGCACCATTATCTGCTCCACCTGCTTCCAAACCCGCTTGATAGAATGCTTTGACAGCATCTCGTGATTTAGCATTAAACGCAAAATGAATTGGTGTTCCATTTTTGCCTTCTTTTATCCAAAAATCTCCACCAGGATCTGTCGTTTTCTCCGATGCAAAACTAATGACATTTTCAAAGTCAAATCTCAATTCATAACCTAATGGTTTTAAAGCTTTCTGATAAAAACTTTTTGACTTTGATAAGTTTGTGGCAATAATAACAAAATGATCAAGCATATTAGACACCTCTAATTATCACTTTCCATAAATCTCTTTATACGAGCAACAGCTTCTTTAAGCGTCTCAAAATCAGTTGCATAACTGAAACGAACATTTTCTGGGGCACCAAAACCGTCACCAGTTACCAATGCAACTTCTGCTTCATCAAGAATGGCATTTGTAAACTCTGTTACATCTGTGTAGCCTTTCATCTTCATAGCTTCCTTTACATTTGGAAATAGGTAGAAGGCTCCTTGAGGTTTTATAACCTCAAATCCAGGTACATCACACAATAGAGGATAGATAGCATTTAATCTTTCTTCAAAAGCTTGTCGCATGATTTCAATTGAATCTTGTGGACCAGTCAATGCTTCAATAGCAGCATACTGGGCGACTGTGGTCAAGTTTGATGTTGTCTGACTGATGACTTTTGCCATACCTGCAATAATTTCTTCGTTTCCTACTGCAAATCCAACACGCCAACCCGTCATTGCATAAGTTTTCGACACACCATTAATAACAATGGTTTGAGCTTTAATAGTGTCAGAAATACTGGAAATAGGTGTAAATGTATTGCCATTATAAACCAACCGTCCATAGATATCGTCAGCTAAAATCAATATATCATTGTCAACTGCCCAATTACCAATAGTTTCTAATTCTTCTCTAGAATAAACCATTCCAGTCGGATTCGATGGACTATTCAGTAAAAGTACTTTAGTTTTCGCGGTCTTAACCGCTTCAAGTTGAGGAACAGTAATTTTAAAATTGTTCTCCTCTATAGCTGCTGCGAAAACAGGGATTCCTTCGGCCAATTTAATCTGATCAGCATAAGATACCCAATAAGGTGTTGGAATAATCACTTCATCTTCTGGGTTCAATACAGTCATGAAAAAAGTATAAAGAATGAATTTTGCACCTGTACCTGCAACCACTTGATTTGGTTTAACCGAATAACCATAGAATTTTTCAAAATAAGTACTTACTGCTGCTTTTAGCTCTGGCAAACCGCTGGCTTGTGTATAAAAACTCGCACGTCCATCTGTTATTGCTGAAATAGCCGCTTCTTGAATGTTCTTCGGAGTTGTAAAATCTGGTTCTCCAAGTGTCAAAGATAAAATATCCCTCCCTTTAGCTTTAAGTGCTTTTGCGCGTGCTCCTGCTGCTAAAGTGACACTCTCTTCCATAGTTAATACGCGGTTTGATAGTTTGGTCATAATCCCTCCTTTTTAATGAGTTCCCTTGTTTCAAAATCGACAAGATAGTAGCCATTATCTGCTTCCACTTCCCAAATTGGCATTTTATCATAAATGCCAAAAACAACTTTTGTTACACTAGACGCTCCATTTTCAGTGGCTACAGTCTCAGCTTCCTTTTTACTGATCCCTTTACTAAGGTCATTGATATAAACCTCACCATTTTTTTCTCCAACAGTGACAATTTCACTTTCACCAGATGCTGTTTTACCATAAATACTATAATAGGAGCTTTTCCCATTGTAAAGGTCCACATTGGATGTTTCGGTTAGCTTACCATATGTGATAGCCGTATTTGTAGCTTGTTTTTCTGCATCAAGTCTGGGCTTCATTGC
>CAZPYI010000146.1:0-5414 GCA_964590305.1 uncultured Streptococcus sp. | reverse complement strand
CTTTAGTAATTTGGCTAGGAATGACTTCACCCATTTTAGGTAAATTCAATTCTTTACCTTTTATAGGTGATACTTGACTAATATCAAAAACAGGAACAGGTTTAAAGTAGGTAAGAGTTTCTTTTTCTCCCGTTTCAGAATTAATAATAGGGTTGCCATCAACATCCTTTTTAATTACTGTGATTGGTGCTTGAACATAAAGAGCTTTTTCACCTTTATTAACATGACCGTTTCGCTTCTTCCACTCATTAAAAGAGGCAACCATACTAGCTTTAGGTAATTGAGCTTTTATTAACCTAATGTTTCTTGCTGAATAATTGTTGAAGTGTGACATTCCTTCAAGGTAGTTCTTATAGTTGTCACTATCAAAATAATCTTTAATTCCTTCTTGTAAATGTTGATTGAGTGCTGCTGTATTTTTAGCTTTAATCATTTCTGATAATGTTAAGTCACGTTTAGTCATTTCTTCTTTTCGACTGTCTGGTGTATCTGATGGATTAGTGGCATCCGTACCACTTGCTTTTTCAACACTATCTAAAATACCATCTCCATCTGTATCTGGACTGTATGGATTAGTACCTAACGCAATTTCTTCATCATCTGTTAGACCATCTCCATCTGAATCTTTCACTTTTTTATTTTCTTCTTGAATTTTTTTGAGCCACACTTCTCTATAAAAATCTGAATTTTCATCAAGCAGATTATCTGCTCTTGCAGCCTTAACAATAACATCAAAATTATTGTCATATCTTTCAGCGTATTCAAAGTATTTGTCCCAGGCAGGATACAGGTTTTCTGAAATATTTTTTCTGTTGTCTTTTCCGACTCGTGCACCAACATTGTAGACGGCATCTAAGACTTTTGAAAAATCTTCAGCTGTCAATTCTCTTTCAGCTACCTTAACAGCTTTTTCAGGTGCTAGCTCTTGTTCAAGAAATTTGTAAATTTCTTCATTTCTTTCCAAACCATCACCTACATCAAGACGTTCTTGTTGTACTACTTTATTATCTTGAATTTTATTAAAGTAGAATTTATAATAGCCTTCACCTTCACCATTTAAACTTGCTAGATACAAACGATAATCATAATCTTTAATGCGTTCAAGTAATTCTTCTGTCAGACCAGCACCTGTAAGACTAGGGATTTCTACATTACCTGATAAATTAGTTTCATTAAATTCAATAACCCATTCAGCTTTTGGGATTGTATTTGATAAGTCTTCAAGTTGTCCATTTTTAACAATTGATAACATTTTTTCACCACCATCTTTGATAACTTCTTCATTAACAGATAAGACTTTAAACTCTCCGTCTTTTTCACCGATAATACCTAAAACATCTTTGTTATTTGCCATCGACAATTCAGATTCTAGCTTATTAGTAACTTTCATTAATGAAGCTGGAAGATACTCACCATCAACATTTCTAAAAGCAATTAAAACATCCTTGTCTTCAGTACGAATAGCTTTTGCTAAATCAAGTCGCTTCATGCGTTCAACTTCTGATAAATCATCAAAAATAAAACTATTTGAGTCAACAACTGCTTTGAAGTCAGGTAATACTTGGATTTTACTGAAGGTTGCACCTCGATTGGCAATCATAATATTTTGATAATCACCTTTACCAGATGCTAAATCATCTAACGTTTTACTTGCGCTTTGGTCATCATCGATAGCAAAAATACCAACTAGATGTGGATATTGTTCTGCTTTAAAAGTTACATTTAAAGCTTCTAGATTGTCATTGTTCTTATAAAAATAAGTTACATTACTATCAGCCAATTCGTTTTTATACCAATTTGCATTTTCTTGAATTTGAGCTGCATAACGGTTTAATTTATTTAACTCTTTCTTATTAACAGGATGATAACCAGTCTTATAAATTGACTTTTCAGGTGCTGAAATGGTAAAATGAAGCAAAGGTTGAGACTGAGTTTGGGTCGGTGACGACTCATTCAAAGAGTGCTCCTCATGAGCACTAGGTAGAGGTGCTGCCTCCTGACTTTGCTCAGGTAAATCCCCGATTGGGTTCTCAACCTTTTTTTGGTGCTCAAAATTAGCTTTTTCTGTCTCTTGAAGTATTTCAGGAGCTTTTTCTTTTGCTGAAGATAAGCCATATTGAGCTACAATTGTATTAAATTGTTCATCATAGTGATCAATGACCTTGTCCCAAGTTTCATCAACTGCAGTCTTTAAATTCTTCAAAAATAGTACTTTTTTATCAAAAGTCCAATCTTGTTCAGCTAAATAATCTTCAATGCTATCAGTATCAATTGGATTACCATCGAATGAAAGATACCCTGTAACACCATCAGCGGACGACTCCTCAACATAAAGATGAATATTATTTTGATTATACTCAATATCTTTTAGATGATAATGAAAATTGATAAACGCTTCATCAGGTGCGTTTAGGTTTTCTAGTTCTTCATCGTGCCATAAATAGTAAGTTTCACCATCAGTAATATCTGCAATCATTCCATCAAGTGCACGTTGACGTAATTCTTCTCCTTCTTTTTGACTTTCTCCAAAATCATAAATACCTCCACCTTTAAGAACGAACTCACCTTTTTGGGGTTCAACTGCTTGTGTGGTAGCTAAAAACGCATTGACGTCTTTTTGAGTGTATAAATGATTTGTGACTTGATTATCCTTAACCCAATTTTCAAGATTACCTAACTCATCTTCAATATCAAAGTCATTCCCCCAGTCTTCACCATAAGCTAGATAGCCAAGTGATTGTCCATTCTTCATGACTTCAAGTGTCCAAGGTGCTGCAACGTCCGCTAGATTTTCTACCTCTTCGTTGCTATGAATAGCTAATGAAAGACTGTAGCCCTGGTTTAAATAGACTTCATTCATATAAATAACGTCAACAGCTTGAGTTCCTACTAAATCACTTTCTTGAGATAGTTGCTCCTGAATATCATCAATATCCCAAGTTTCGTCAACTGTATTGGTTTTAGGCTTAACTTCCTGTTTAAGAAAATCATTCCAATCCATTTTCTTTTGAGCTGCTTGACGTGGTGGTAAATCTGGTATTACAGGAATACCTTCCTCTTGCAACCCTTTAACAAAATTTTGACCAGCTTCATCATTATCAACCGCTAAAGTAATCATATCTGGATGCTCTTGTAAAAGGTTTGTAGTCTTATTTAAAGCATCTAAAGCTCCTCTTATTTGCTCGCTAGACATAGTTTGTGGGTACTTGCCATCAGTCAACATATCAGCGACATAACGACTAATAACACTCTTTTTAAGCCCATCCATGGCTACTAATTTGACATCCTGAAGTTCATCTTTATGTAATTCATAATAAGACATTAGATCAATTGGAGCTTCAGCAAAGACTAAACGTTTTGGATTTCCAATATCTAAGCTAAAGCCTGCAGTCCCATCTGAGTTCTTCATAATCTGTTTAAGGCGTCCACGTTCGGGGTGCTGAACACGATTTTCAACAATTCCTTGAAGACTTGCACCAATCATTTTACCATCGTTATCACGGCTTTTAAAAACAATAACAGGTTCAAAATAATCACCTTTTTTATGAGTAGCTGTCGCTAAATTTCCTGATGCTAAAAATGTATCAATCGTTTCATCAGACAAACCACGTTCTTCTTTCAAATATTGTCTTCCAATATTAAAATCAGAATGTTCATAGCGTTCTAGATAATACTCAAATGGCTCTTTAACAGGTGGTTGTACCGTTACATTCTCAAATTGACCAGTTTCAAGAAAAGCTGCAGCTTCCTTAAAGCTTGGTTTTTGACCTGTTAATTCTTCTCGTACCACTTGAACCAAGTCAATAGTATTTGATCCAAGACTTCTTGACCACCATCTAAAACTATTAGTATTAGGATAAATATGAAAACTATCATGTTCTTCCCAATAATAAGCACCGCTCGAACCTGGTTTTAATTTCATTCCTAAGGATTCAGCAACTGCTACAATATCCATACTAACTAGTTTTTGTTTTCGTACTTCAAAGCGTTGAGAAAGTAATTCCTGCATGTTTGCCATAAATAAAACCTCACTATCTTAAAGATTCACGAATAAATTTTTTAGTTTCTTTAATCATCAACTTCACTTCATTTTTGGTATATGTTCCATCAGTGAATTTAGGACTAATTTCTTTACGTGTTTCAGTACCGTAAAAAGTATCGTAATAACTAATATTTATTTCACCATTGGTAAATACTCGAACATAAATCTGTTCATTAGACAAGTAAAGCTTGATTTTACTTCCTAAGCCAGAATAGCGTGCAACTGAAAATTTTGTAGATGATTTTCGTAAACGATCGCCTTCTTGACTAATTCTCAACAAATAGCGCTCTAATTCTTGAATAAATAAGCGTTTTGTATCAGCTCTAGATAATTTTTCTTCTTCCATATTTTTTACCTCAATATAAATGCTACTATTTACATAAAATAGTAGCATTTATAATTGTTTTCCTTTTTCAATTTGTTTAGTGATAGCCCATTTTATTTTGTTGACGAAGGCTTCTTTTTGAATTTTTCCTTGTCCGATTTGAGCTAATACTTCTTCCCATTTTCCTGTTGTTTCAGGATTAGTATAAGCAATCTCAAGTTGATCAAGATAATGAATTAATAGTTTTCCTCTTTCAGTTGGGAAAAACTGTCCTGTCTTTTTGTTTTTAGTGACATAACCTTTGTCCTGAATTAAATCAATCATCCCATCACGAGTTGCTGATGTACCTAAATTGTATTTTGGTAGCAATTTCTTTAGTAGAATTTGCTCGGTAATTCGTGTTGGTGGCTTGGTCATTTCTTCTAAGAGTTTGCATTCAATGGTAATAGTTTGTCCTTCCTGGTAATCGGGTAACTCTTTATCTTCTTTTTTAACCGCTAAATAGTTACGCCAACCTTTATCTTTTGTTACAGCTCCAGTTGCTTTAAATTCAAGTCCTTGATTATCAAGAATAACGCTGGTTGATTGATAACGATAATCAGGCGTAAACATCAATAAAGTCCTAAAAACCACCTTCTGATAAATAAGTTTTTCATCATTGCTTAACTCACTCAAATCAGGAATAGTTTCAGTTGGAATAATGGCATAGTGTTCTAACACTTTCTTATCATTCACGTAGTTTTTCCTTGGTGAACGATTAGGGGTTTCTAAGTGCTTATTGATTGCCTTTTGATAATCTTCAATATGTTCAACAAGATAAGCAAATTCATTGGTTGTAATCAAAGTTGAATCGGTACGTGGATAAGAAAGATAGCCTTTTTGATAGAGACTTTGGACCAATTCTTTCGTTTTAGTGGCATCAAAATGATATAGTTTACTCATTTCAGACTGAAAATTGGTTAAGTTATAAAGCTCAGGCGCTTCTTGCACTTTTTCTTCACTCGTAACCGTTTTGACAACTGCTATATTAGCTAACTGTTGTAGCAT
>CAZPYI010000145.1:0-5526 GCA_964590305.1 uncultured Streptococcus sp. | reverse complement strand
TTTTCTTAGGTTATAAGGGATGATTGAGCTTTCCCGAAAATTCAGACACATACTTATTTCCAAGCATTCTATACAAATAATCAAAAAGGTGTATAATAAAGCTAATATTATTCAGGAGGTAGACAAATGTCTAGAAAAGTTGGAATTATTGGCATGGGTCATGTTGGCTCAACGGTGGCTCATGGCTTAATTGTTCAAGGAGCTTTTGATGATTATGTTTTAATTGATACTAATGAACAAAAAGTGACGGCTGATGCGATTGATTTTACTGATGCTGCAGCTAACCTTAATTATCATGCTAATATTGTGATAAATGACTACCAAGCGCTTGCCGATGCGGATGTTGTCATCTCTGCACTAGGAAATATTAAACTTCAGGACAATCCTGATGCAGATCGTTTTGCAGAACTTCCTTATACAGCTAAGCAAGTGCCTTTGGTTGCAAAGAAACTGAAAGAAGTGAATTTTAGCGGAATAATAATCGCTATTTCCAATCCAGTTGATGTTGTAACAAGTCTTTATCAACACTATTCTGGTCTGCCTAAAGAACGCGTCATTGGTACAGGAACGCTTTTAGACACTGCACGTATGAAACGCGCAGTAAGCCAGCGTTTTGATGTTGATGCACGTAGCGTTTACGGCTATAATCTGGGCGAACATGGCAACTCACAGTTTACTGCATGGAGCCAAGTGCGTGTTAAAGGGCAACCAATTTCAAATTTTGCTAGCTCAGAAGAACTTGATGATATTGCTCATGAAGCAATGATCGGTGGACACACAGTATTCTACGGAAAAAAGTACACCAGCTATGGTATTGCAAGTGCAGGTATTCGACTTGCCTTAGCCGTCGTTTCTGATAGCCACGAGGAACTTCCTGTATCCAATTATTATCAACCTTTGGATACCTATCTTAGTTATCCGGCAATTGTTGGACGTGAAGGAATTATTGAGCAAGTCGAACTTGACTTACCTGATGAAGAAGTCGAAAAGTTGGCCTATTCTGCGGATTTTATCAAGCGAAAATTTGCTGAAAGCTTATAAATAATTTGGGTATCTAATTATTCTATGACCCGCTATAACAATTATATATGGCGCAGAATCTTTACTTCCAATACCAATGGTGTATAATTATACTACTATAGTTTTGGAGGGAAATGATGTCTAGAAAAGTTGGAATTATAGGTATGGGACATGTGGGCTCAACGGTTGCGCATGGTCTAATTGCACAAGGTGCCTTTGATGATTATGTATTGATTGATATAAATGAAAAAAAGGTGATTGCAGATGCTGTTGATTTTGCAGATTCTGCTGCTAATCTCAATCACCATGCAAATATTACCGTGAATAATTACCAAGCATTAGCGGATGCAGATGTCGTTATTTGTGCCCATGGGAAAATTAAGCTATACGAAAAACCAGATGTGGACCGATTTGCTGAGCTTCCTTTCAATGCTAAAGCTGCACGAGAAGTTGCTAATCAGCTAAAAAAGGTTGATTTTAAAGGAATTTTAATTGCTATCTCAAATCCAGTGGATGTGATAACGAGTCTTTATCAGCATTACTCTGGACTGCCTAAAGAACGTGTGATTGGAACAGGTACCCTGTTAGACACCGCTCGAATGAAGCGGGCAGTTGGGCAAGCTTTTGATATTGATGCAAGAAGTGTCTATGGTTATAATTTAGGTGAACACGGCAGTTCGCAATTTACTGCATGGAGCCAAGTTCGCATTAAAGGACAAGAAATTGAGCATTTTGCAAATCGAGAAACTCTTGAAGAAATTGCTCAACGCGTAACTGTAGGTGGACAAACTGTTTTTCAGGGGAAAAAATACACGAATTACGGAATCGCCAGTGCTGCAATTCGTCTTGCATTGGCTGTTGTTTCGGATAGCCATGAGGAACTTCCTGTATCCAATTATTACCAAGCATTTGACACTTACCTTAGTTACCCAGCAATTGTAGGGCGTGCTGGTATTATTGAACAAATAAAGCTGAACCTTACTGCTGAAGAGGAAGAAAAGCTATTACATTCAGCAAACTTCATTAAGCAAAAATTTGCAAATAACCTGTAACTAAAAAAAGCGAACTGTCAGTTTGCTTTTTTTATTAGAAAATCAATATAGCGGAAAGTTGTCGCTGTTAAGCAATTGTGATACATTTAATTGAGATAAAATAAGGAGTTTATGTTTATGACGAAACACTATGATTACATTGTTATTGGTGGCGGTTCTGGGGGCATTGCTTCCGCAAATCGTGCTGCTATGCATGGGGCAAAGGTCATCCTTTTTGAGGCAAAAGAGGTTGGTGGCACGTGTGTCAATCTGGGCTGCGTTCCTAAGAAAGTGATGTGGTATGGTGCTCAGGTCGCTGAAATGATTAATAATTATGCAGCTGACTATGGATTTGATCTGACTACTAATAATTTTAACTTTAGTATGCTTAAAAAAAATCGACAAGATTATATCAATCGTATCCATCAGTCTTATGAAAGAGGATTTGAGAACAATGGTGTTGACCGTGTTTATGACTATGCAACTTTCATAGATTCACATACAGTTGAAGCTGGAGGAGAAAAGTATACGGCCCCTCATATTTTAATTGCAACTGGTGGGCACGCGCTTTATCCAGAAATATCAGGTGCAGAATATGGAATGGTGTCCGACGGATTTTTTGACTTAGATGATTTACCTGACCGTGTTGCTGTTGTTGGTGCAGGCTATATTGCTGTAGAATTGTCAGGAGTCCTTCACGCACTGGGCAGTCAAACACACCTCTTTGTTAGAAAAGACCGTCCATTACGGAAATTCGATAAAGAAATTGTTGAAACGCTAGTAGAATCTATGAAAGAAGACGGTCCACAACTACACACTCATGCTATTCCTGAAAAAGTCATCAAAAATGCAGATGATAGTTTGACTTTATTCTTGGAAAATGGTGAAAATTATACCGTTGATAAGATTATATGGGCTATTGGTCGTTCTGCTAATACCAGTGGTTTCAATCTTGATTGTACAGGTGTGACACTTAATGAACAGGGCTTTATTAAGACTGATGAATTTGAAAATACGACAGTTAATGGTATTTATGCAGTGGGTGATGTCAATGGAAAATTAGAGTTAACGCCTGTTGCAGTTGCAGCTGGTCGTCGTCTTTCAGAGAGACTTTTTAATCATAAAAAAGATGAAAAATTAGACTATCAAAACGTTGCAACGGTTATTTTTAGTCATCCAGCAATTGGAACAGTGGGTTTATCAGAAGAAGAGGCAGTTGCAAAATATGGGTCCGATGACGTAAAAGTCTATCGTTCCACCTTTACTTCAATGTACACTGCAGTGACTAATCATCGACAAATTTGTAAAATGAAATTGGTAACACTTGGTAAAGATGAAAAAGTCATTGGTTTGCATGGTATCGGTTATGGCGTAGATGAGATGATTCAAGGGTTTGCAGTTGCCATCAAGATGGGGGCTACCAAAGCAGATTTTGATAATACTGTTGCTATTCATCCAACTGGTGCAGAAGAGTTTGTTACGATGAGATAAGAAAAAACGATTCTTAAAGAATCGTTTTTTAAAATTATCACAGTATTATTGTATCTCTTTATTTATCAACCAATTTCTAACTTCTGATATGAAATAAAGGGATCCTGTGACGATATAAAGATTATTTGAATTGTCATTGCTTTGTTTAACCCAATCCTTATAGTCTTCAACATGTTTGTATACCTTGGGATAATCGCCTAATTTTCTTGCCTGATAAAAGTCGAAACTAGTGACTGTAAGATCAAATTCTGAAAGCAGATTTAGAAAATTATCCAGTGGTTTTCGCTCTAATCCAGCAAAAAGGATATGAATGGTTTTTGCTGAAAAGTTATGTTTAAGCATTTCAATAAGTTTTCTAATAGACTCTTCGTTATGAGCGCCATCAATCATCAGATTTGGCTTGATAAACTCAGATCGACCAATCCATTGCGTTTTTTCCAACCCTCGCACAATAAAAGACGGATTTATTTTAGAATAAAGTGGTTTTAAAATTAGACTAGTCATTACAGCAAGTGAAGCATTGGCTTGTTGATGGGCACCAAGCATTTTGAGATTAATATCTGAAATTGTCAAATCTAAATAAGAAAAATTAAACTTAGCTTTATGACTGCAAATAAAAAAATCCTTGTTCAATTCATAAGTTGGTGCATGTAAAATGTTTGCCTCTTGATAAAATAGTTGTCGGACAGGTTCAGTCATTTCACCAAAAACAAAGGGAACACCCGAATCTAAAACTCCTATTTTCTGTTCTGCAATTTTAGATAGTGTATTTCCTAAGGTCTCTTCATGATCGAAACTAATGGACGGACATATTACAGCAAGTGCCTTGAAGACATTTGTTGAATCGTAAGTACCTCCGATGCCAGCTTCTATTACGGCGATTTCGACGGGGTTCACGAAAGCAAAATAAGTAAACATAAGTAGCGTGACAAGTTCAAATTCAGTTGCTTTACCAAATTGTGAAAGAAGAAGTTGGTCTTCTACTATTTTTTTGACTTCATGACTGATAGTTATTAAATCCTCATCAGAAATTTCTATACCATTAACGGAGATTCGTTCATTAAAACGTGTGATATAGGGTGAAGTAAATGTTCCTGTTTTGTAACCAGATGCGGTTAAGATGTTCTGTAAAAAACTTGTTGTAGAACCCTTACCATTTGTGCCCACAATATGTACTGCAGGAAATTGACTTTGGGGGTTGCCGAGTTTTTCCAAGAGAGCTTTCATTCGATTCAGACTTGGACGACGTCCGTTTGCTTGATAAGAGTGTATCCATATTATTATTTCATTGTAATTCATCATATTGTAAGTTTTTATCAGAAAAAAAGCCAAATTGAAATTTAGCCAATTTATTATTGTGTTGCTTCGGTACTGCTACTTGTAGTATTATCATTGTTAGTTGAAGAACTTTGGTTGCTATTGTTACTATCAGTTGAACTTGCGTTAGATTCAGAAGAGCTAGAAGATGATGTACTATTGTAATTAGCATCTGAGGACGAATAGGCACTTGAAGCCGATGTATCTGTTTTACTACCGTCGTCACTATTTTCTTTAATAATGACAGTTGTAGTAGTAGTTGAAGAGCCAGTATCTTTTGATTTTGAGTTATTTAAAGCATTAGTTATGGTGATGCTAGCAACGATAATACTAAGAACTGAACCAACTAATGCTATAGTCTTTTGAAGAGCTGAAAAGCCTTTTTTTATGTGTTTTTGCGGTGTAGAAGGATCTGAGGAGTTTTCTTCTGTGTTTTTATCAGGTTTGTTTTTTTGACTTCTTGAATATTTTTGTGACATGATATTCTCCTTTATGTCTATAAAAATATTATAGGATATTTCTTTAAAAAATACTTAAATAAACTTGCCTAGTCTTGCTAAAAAATAGAATAGGCTGAAAGATCATGTTAGTTAATATTTTAATATATTTTCTATTATTATTAAAAAAATAAGTCTTAAGACCGATGCACACTTAGCTAAACTCTAGT
>CAZPYI010000144.1:0-5591 GCA_964590305.1 uncultured Streptococcus sp. | reverse complement strand
GGCAAAAGGTGTGGAAGAACTGTGGAGTTTACTTGATATTTCATATGATAAATTCATTCGAACAACTGATGATTATCATGAAAAAGTTGTTGCGGATGTTTTTGAAAGATTATTGGCTCAAGACGATATCTATCTGGGAGAATACTCCGGTTGGTACTCAATTTCTGACGAAGAATTTTTCACTGAAAGTCAACTAGAGGAAGTTTTCCGAGACGAATCTGGGACTATTATCGGTGGTATTGCACCATCTGGACATGAAGTTGAGTGGGTATCAGAGGAATCCTACTTCCTTCGTCTAGGAAAATATGCAGACCGTTTGCTTGAATTCTTCACGTCTCGTCCGGAATTTATTCAACCTGATGGCCGTATGAATGAAATCATTAAAAATTTTATTGAACCTGGTCTTGAAGATTTAGCTGTTAGTCGAACATCATTCACTTGGGGCGTTAAAGTGCCATCTAATCCTAAACATGTCGTTTATGTGTGGATTGATGCCCTTCTTAACTATGCAACAACATTGGGCTATGGGCAAGAAAACCATGCTAATTATGACAAATTTTGGAATGGGACTGTTTTCCACATGGTTGGAAAAGATATTCTGCGTTTCCATTCGATTTATTGGCCTATCATGCTCATGATGCTAGATATGAAGTTACCTGATCGACTTATTGCACATGGTTGGTTTGTCATGAAAGATGGCAAAATGTCTAAGTCTAAAGGCAACGTAGTTTATCCAGAGATGCTTGTTGAGCGCTATGGTCTTGATCCACTAAGATATTACCTCATGCGTAGTCTTCCAGTTGGTTCTGATGGAACTTTCACTCCGGAAGATTACGTTGGACGCATCAATTATGAGCTTGCAAACGACCTTGGGAATTTACTCAACCGTACAGTTGCAATGATTAACAAATATTTTGATGGTCAGATTCCAAGCTACGTTGAAAATGTTACTGAATTTGATAATGGTTTGGCTGAAGTTGTTGCTGAAAATTTACTGCAATACCATAAACAAATGGATGCAGTAGATTATCCACGCGCTCTTGATGCTGTTTGGAATATTATCTCACGCACTAACAAGTATATTGATGAGACTGCTCCGTGGATATTAGCCAAAGATGAGGCTAGTCGCAATCAGTTGGCAAGTGTGATGTCTCATTTAGCTGCGAGTTTACGTGTTGTGGCGCACCTCATTCAACCATTCATGATGACAACTTCAAATGCTATTATGATACAATTAGGATTGGGAACTGATTTTGACCTTGAAAATCTTGACTTGTCAAATCTCCCTGAAAACGTGAAAGTCATTGAAAAAGGAACACCAATCTTTCCACGTCTTGATATGGACCTTGAAATTGACTTTATCAAGGAACAAATGGGTACAGGAAAACCAGCTGTCACTGAAGAAATGAAAGAATGGAATCCAGCTGACACTCAGTTAAAAAATGAGAAAAAAGCAATCAAATTCGATGATTTTGATAAGGTTGAAATTCGTGTGGCAGAAGTTAAAGAAGTCTCAAAAGTTGAAGGGTCAGAAAAACTATTAAAATTCCGCTTAGATGCAGGAGATGGCGAAGACCGTCAAATCTTATCAGGAATTGCAAAATTCTATCCAGATGAACAGGTCTTATTGGGACAAAAATTGCAAATTGTTGCAAACTTGAAACCTCGCAAAATGATGGGTCTCATCAGCCAAGGAATGATTCTTTCTGCTGAACATAATGATAAACTAACTGTCTTAACTGTTGATAACAATGTACCAAATGGTAGTCAAATTGGATAATACTATGGAAATGATACTTGAATTTTGTGATTTATTAATTGGCATTATGAGTGCAATTGCTATCTTTGTTCTGATTTGTGGTGTTTTACAGGCAACGATTTTATTTATCAAAAATGAAATTAAAGGTTCTGATAAAAGTACTGTTTTACGCTCGATAAAAAATAATCTGGGAGCCTACGTATTACTGTCTTTGGAAATATTGATTGCAGCAGATATTATTGAAAGCATTATTAAACCGACATTCAATGACATTGCCAAATTAGCTGCTCTAGTTATTATTAGAACAGTCATTTCTTACTTTTTGGGTAAAGAAATTGACCAAGAAAACAAAGGATAAAAATAAGGTATGTTCCTATAACTATTTTTAAATTTCTTATATTGTCATTGATGGCTGAATAACTTCGTTATGGACTGACCATTTTCACAGATTTTGGATATGCTATAATATCTTATCTTGTGAGTTGGGAGGTTATCATGAATAAGTTGCGGGAAATGATCAAAGAGAATGTTTGTTACACTGATTTGGTTTATGGTAGGATTGCTAAAAAGTTAGACATAACAATGATTAGACAAGAGGATAGGGCAATTGACTATGTCTATCATTTTAAATAAGAAAAATATCATTGAACAAATAGGTAAGAATTATTATATTTACAATCAAAGTCTTAAGTAAGTATTACGATAAATATCAATGCATTCCGTGTGATTACGATAACTAGCATCAAATAAAAAGAGATGAAAGTAATAAAAGATAGGATAGAATAGTTAATCAATTAAAAGCACAAATTATGACTAATAAAAAACGCTTAAAAATACGTTACCCTAAACGTTGATTCAAGCGTTTTTTATTTTTAAGCTGTTTTATCTTAATCTTTAATATAAATTTTAAATCAACTTCCAGATTGATAACAGGGTGTCTAAAAATAAAAAATCATTTTTTTATAATCATATTAACAGCTTGTTCGATCAGTTGTTCTTGCTCATTTTTATCAACTTTTGGGGACTCAAGACAGTTTTTCAAGTTTTCAGCAACAATGATTCCCATGACACGGTCAACACTTGCACGTACTGCACTAAGTTGTGTGATGACATCTAGACAATCTTTTTCATCGGCAATCATTTTTTGAACCCCTCTTAATTGCCCCTCAGCTCGTTTAAGGCGATTTAAGATATTTTTGTTACATGATACCATTTAGATAACCTCCCCTTTCCAAAACATCATTCCATTTTGGACATTGATCACTTCTAATCCTTGTTGGCTGAGAAAGTTGCAAGCAGCTTCTGATCGTGCCCCTGAATGACAGATAACATAATATTTATCAGTCTGCTTTAATTCGGTAAAGTGATTTCCAAGATGACTTAATGGCATACTGATAGCGGATGGAATATGACCGTTTTTAAATTCATCAGCTTCCCTCACATATAAGATCATAATTTGGTCATCGTTTTCTCGTTGATAGAGTTCGTCAATAGAAATAGATTTATACATGTTTTATCTCCTCTGGTTTGACAGCTTGATACAAGGCGAATGCACCATCAAGATTTTGAACCTTGAATCCAGCTTGCTTTAAGAGACGTTCTCCGATGTAACTTCTTAATCCGCTGTGACAAGTAATAATATAGTCTTTTTTCTTATCGAGTTCTGAAAGTCGATGGCGTAAATCATCTAGAGGAATATGAATGGCTTGTTTGAACTGCCCATTTATAATGAGTTCTTCTGGACTACGCACATCTAATAATATTTTTCCAGATGCTAATTCTTTATCTAATTCATGCCATTGTATATTATCACTCAAACCATCAGCCAGGTTCATTGCGGCATATCCGATCATGTTGACGGGATCTTTAGCGGAGCCAAAAGGTGGCGCGTAAGAAAACTCTAGCTCAGGCAAATCAAAAATAGTAAGATCAGCTTTAATAGCAGTAGCTAAAATATCAATTCTTTTATCAATTCCTTTTTCACCAACAGCTTGTGCTCCCAAAATTTTTCCTGTCTTTTTATTGAAAACCAATTTTAATAAAATGTCTGTCGCCCCAGGGTAGTAGCTAGCATGATCTTTACCCAAAATGTGAACTATTTGATAATCTAATCCAACTTGTTTAACAAAAGACTCACTCAATCCAGTTGACGCAGCAGCAATATCGAATACTCTAACAATTGCTGTACCAATACTTCCTTTATTTTTGCGGGGTATTCCAGCAATCACATCAGCGACTTGTCTGCCTTGCTTATTTGCGGGGGATGCGAGAGAAATTAAAGCGTCATCTCCTGTTATTTGTTGTTTAACAACGATGGCATCCCCAACTGCATAGATATTAGGAATATTCGTTTGATAATTCTCATCGACTAAGATACCACCACCTAAACCAAGTGCAATTCCTGCTTCTTTTGCAAGACTGGTTTCTGGTTGAACTCCAACTGACATCAGCGTTAAATCTGAAGTGATGATCGAGCCATCTTCCAAGATAATTTCCTTGCCCTTATCTTTAAAAGCTGTTGCTGATTGAGAAGTGATGACCTTTACACCATTTTTTTCTAATTCATTCGTCATATAGGCCGCAATTTCTTCATCTATCGTAGGCAAAACATGTGATGATTTTTCAATAATGGTTACTGCCATGCCCTTTTTACTTAAATTTTCTGCCATCTCCAATCCAATAAAACCTGCACCAATCACAGTCGCTTTCTTTGGCTTGTCTTTTTCGATTGTTTGCATGATTTCATCTAAGTCAGGAACATTTCGCAGGCTAAAGACATTTTCAGCTTCTTCTAAACCTTTAATTGGTGGAATAATTGGCTTGGCCCCAGGTGATAAAATTAAACAGTCGTATGTTTCTGTGACTATCTTTTCTCCTGACGTGACTGATACTAATTTTTCATCAGGAGATATTGATAACACTTCATGAAATGGTCGAACGTCAAGATTAAATCTAGCTTGTAAACTTTCGGGTGTTTGAACAAGCAGTGACGACCGATCACTGATTTCACCAGAAACATAATAAGGGAGTCCACAATTGGCAAAAGAGACAAAAGGCCCTTTTTCAAATACTATAATTTCAGCATCTTCTATCAAACGACGAAGTCGTGTGGCAGCAGACATTCCACCTGCAACACCACCAATGATGATTATTTTTGTCATAATTATTTTCCTCTCTTGATCGGTCCACGCCATTGATTCATTCCACCTTGCACATTGATGACATTATAACCATTGCTTTTTAATATACGAGCGGCTTTTTTACTGCGCATCCCTGATTGACAAATAACATATATTGTTTCATCAGTCTTTTGACTATAATTTTGAATGTGATCAAGTGGTACATTCCTTGCGGTATTAATATGTCCCTGATAGTATTCATTTGGTGTTCTAACATCAATTAAAATATGTTTTCTTTTCAATCTGTCAACTAAATCATTAGCAGATATAGTCGGTGATTTTTTTAAAAATTTGAACAACGTAAAAACCTTTCCTTTTTCTTTAAATACCTATGTGGGTATATTAAACTATTTATAGATGCTATTGTCAACTAATAAAAATAAGAAAATTAACTTTGTGCCAAAATTTCTTATATTTTAAAGGTTTTATATCTAAGTAATCAAATATTGAGTCAATAAAAAGTTTTTCATTTTCCAATTTCACAAAAAACCAATATAGCACCCTACAAACCCTATAGGGGTATTTTTTAATAATTATTTTGAAGAGTGAAGCCTCAGTTTTTTGTTTTTTTAGTGGTCTCTTTTTAACTTGACCTGCTAAAAAACTTCTTAAATTGTCTATTGATGAGACATTTTTTTGCTATAATATATATA
>CAZPYI010000143.1:0-5717 GCA_964590305.1 uncultured Streptococcus sp. | reverse complement strand
AAATAACATTCGAGATTGCAATTTATCAGCAATTGGCTATATAATAAAGTGAACTTTTTAAGTTTTACTTATCCAATGCTTGACTAATTTAGGGTTTTCATTTATAGGAAAAAATAGTATAATTGACTTACTATATATTTTTAGAAAATTTCAACAAATAGCTTAGCTATTTTCCAAAAAGAGGTATTGAAATGAGTTATACAGTCGCTGTTGTCGGTGCTACAGGTGCGGTAGGTACTCGCATGATTAAGATGCTTGAAGAATCAACCTTACCAATTGAAAAGGTACGTCTTTTATCTTCTTCGCGCTCTGCTGGTAAAGTGTTACAATATAAAGGACAAAATGTCACTGTTGAGTTAACAACTGAAGACTCTTTCGAGGGAGTTGACATTGCCCTTTTCTCAGCAGGTGGTTCCATTTCTGCCAAATTTGCTCCTTATGCTGTAAAAGCTGGAGCTGTTATTGTTGATAATACCTCATTCTTCCGTCAGAATCCAGATGTTCCTTTGGTTGTTCCAGAGGTCAATGCACATGCAATGGATGCTCATAATGGTATTATTGCTTGTCCTAATTGTTCGACTATCCAAATGATGCTTGCTTTGGAACCTGTTCGTCGTGCCTATGGTCTAGAACGTATCATTGTGAGTACCTACCAAGCTATTGGGGGAGCAGGAAATGAAGCAATGGACGAAGCTAGAGAACAGTTGAAATTAGTTCTTAATGATGGTGTTGACCCGACTGACTTGGAAGCAAAAATTTTGCCATCTGCAGGGGACAAAAAACATTACCCAATTGCTTTTAATGCACTCCCTCAAATCGATGTTTTCACAGAAAATGACTACACTTATGAAGAAATGAAAATGACGCTTGAAACCAAGAAAATTATGGAAGACAACGCCATTGCAGTTTCGGCGACATGTGTTCGTGTGCCAGTTTTAGTTGGGCATTCAGAATCAGTTTATATTGAAACAAAAGAAGTTGCTGACATTGATAAAGTGAAATCTTTAATTTCAGAATTTCCAGGAACAGTTCTTGAAGATGATGTTGCACATCAAATTTATCCACAAGCAATTAATGCGGTGGGCAAACGCGAAACTTTTGTTGGACGCATTCGCAAAGATTTGGATGCCGAGAAAGGTATTCACATGTGGGTTGTCTCTGATAACTTGCTTAAAGGAGCTGCATGGAATTCTGTTCAAATCGCTGAAGTACTTCATGAACGTGGCTTAGTAAGACCAACTAAAGAATTAAAATTTGAATTGAAATAGTTTTAAATTTGAAGAGGGCTTAGTATTTGTGAATTGAATTACCAAGACCACTTGGAACAGATTGCAAAAGTCAAAAGGAGAGAATTATGTCAATTGATGAATTGAAAAATACAAAAATTATTACAGCGCTCATCACTCCATTTAAAGAAGATGGTTCCATTAATTTTGATGCTCTCCCTAAGTTAATAGGGTATTTATTAGCGCACCATACTGAAGGACTTCTTTTAGCGGGTACAACTGCTGAGAGTCCAACACTAACGCATGATGAAGAATTACAGTTATTTGAAGTGGTTCAAAAGATTGTTGATGGGCGTGTTCCTCTGATTGCCGGTGTTGGAACAAATGACACGCGAGATTCAGTGAACTTTGCTAAGGAAGTTGCTGATTTTGGTGGCTTTGCTGCAGGTCTCGCAATTGTGCCATACTATAATAAACCTAGTCAAGAAGGGCTTTATCAGCATTTCAAAGCTATCGCAGAGGCAAGTGATTTACCAATTATTATTTATAACATTCCTGGTCGTGTTGTCGTAGAATTAGCACCCGATACTATGTTACGTTTGGCAAAACATCCAAATATTATCGGTGTCAAAGAGTGTACAGATTTAGAAAACATGGCATATCTTGTTGAAAATAGACCAGAAGATTTTCTCATTTTTACAGGTGAGGATGGCGATGCCTTCCATGCAATGAACCTTGGTGCTGATGGTGTTATCAGCGTAGCAGCACATACAAATGGTGATGAACTTTTTGATATGTTACAAGCAATCGCAGAAAGTGATATCAAAAAAGCTGCAGCCATTCAACGTCAATTTTTACCAAAAGTTAATGCACTATTTTCAGTTGCTAGTCCAGCCCCAGTTAAAGCTGTCTTAAATCACCTTGGGCTAGAAGCAGGTCCTCTAAGACTCCCTCTTGTTGCATGTACGAAAGAAGAAGCAAAAAAAATTATTTCAATTGTGGAAGCATAAAAAAAAACAAGTTTTACAAGCCATTTGTTTAAGAGATTTCTCAAATTTTTGGTTTAATAAACTTGTTTTTGATTTTAAGAACATATTATTTCAATAAGCTTAATTTTCATCTCTTTTTCTTGATACTTGTTGTGAGAATAATTATTTTAAGAGTTCAAATTTAGAGAATATTTTCATCCGTGTCCTTTCGTATCTTTTATTTGTGAGTTAGTTACATCTTTTTGAAAAAACAACAACCATCTATTTTAGGTTATTGACTAAATATGGGTACTTGGTCTTATATCTATCAATAAATAGAAATATGTTAAATTTTATAAACCGTCAATACACAAGTTTTTAAAAGAAATTCTTTTCTCCTAAGTATAAATTCTAAAATAAAGTGGAATAGAAAGTGGAATATATTTCGATTTAGGTATTTAGTCCTTGTCTTCACATAAAGAAAATTAATTTTTTAAATTATGAGAGGTTAAGTGTAGATAGTAGAGTCAATAACTTGACAAATTTTATAATTATCTAGATAATAAGAATGAATAGACCACTTTCAGAAAACAAGGAGGTATTTTATGCAAATCATTAAACGTAACGGTCAGGTATCAGAATTTGATCCAGATAAAATCTATCAAGCTATACTAAGGGCGGCTCAGACTGTCTATGCGCTAGATGATACATTACGTCACGAATTATCACAAGTTACAAAAAAAGTTGTTCTTGATCTTGAAGAAGCTCAAGTTGAACGCCCAACAATTTCAATGATTCAATCAATGGTTGAATATCGTCTTTTGGATGCTGGTTATATCAGCATTGCGGAGCACTACATCTCATACCGATTACAAAGAGATCTTGAACGCAATGGCTACAGCGATCGTATTAATGTTCATTTACGCTTTGAGCAAGTAAGATAGTCTTCTACTTTTCTTTATTTTTTAAGATAATCAAGTAGATTAGTGAAGAGGGACTATTTTGTTCAAAAATTATCAATTATTTTACAAAAAATTGTCTGCACCACTACGTGAAGCCCCAGTGGCCGTAGGCATCTTAAAGCAACTAAGTAAGTTTTTGACAGGTTTTATTTATCTAGTATATCCTTGTTTATTGATTTTTGTTTTTTGGAGAAGTTGGCAGAATTCAGTGAGTTTTGAAGGTTATTTAGTTCTTGCTTTTCCATATCTGATTATTCCAGCACTTAGTTTTATTCTTCTCACTGTGATAAGAAAGTTGATTAATCAACCACGACCTTATGAACAATGGCATATTAGTCCGCTTATTGAAAAAAAGACTAAGGGAAATTCAATGCCAAGTCGCCATGTTTTTTCAGCAACAGTTATTGCTATGTGTGGCTTGAAAGTTAATCTTATTCTTGGTATTTTCTTGTTGATTCTGTCCGTAATAATTGCTTTCATCAGAGTTATTGGCGGTGTGCACTATCCAAAAGATGTTATCATAGGTTTTCTAGCAGGTGTTTTGACAGGTCTTTGCCTATTTTTGGTCAGATAGAAATCATAGATATTAATGTTCATGCGAGGGAAATGGCATGGACTTTTTTTGTAATGAATAAAGAGTTTCCATATATTTCATCTGTTAAGAAAATAATAAAATGATATAATGGAGAAGTTGAAATGAAATATTGAGCTAAGGAATTAGCCTTCTATTTTTAAAAAGAAATGAAAGTTGTCGAGTAAATGAGTATTTTAGAAGTTAAAAATTTAAGTCATGGTTTTGGAGACCGAGCTATATTTGAAAATGTTTCTTTTCGTCTCTTAAAAGGAGAGCATATTGGACTAGTGGGTGCCAATGGAGAAGGGAAATCTACCTTTATGTCCATTGTGACAGGTCATTTGCTGCCTGATGAAGGGAAAGTTGAGTGGTCAAAATATGTGACTGCAGGTTACCTAGACCAACACACTGTTCTTGAAGCTGGAATGACCGTTCGTGATATTCTTCGGACGGCTTTTGATGAGCTCTTTAAAACAGAAGTTCGCATAAATGATATCTATATGTCTATGTCTGAGGATGGTGCTGATATTGATTCATTAATGGAAGAAGTTGGGGAGTTGCAAGATCGTTTAGAGAGTCGTGATTTTTACACTCTAGATGCTAAAATTGACGAAGTTGCACGTGCTTTAGGTGTGATGGATTTTGGAATGGAAACTGATGTTACGGAGCTTTCAGGTGGGCAAAGAACCAAGATTTTATTAGCCAAGCTTCTTCTTGAAAAACCAGATATTTTACTTCTTGATGAACCAACCAATTACCTTGATGCAGAGCACATTGATTGGCTAAAACGTTATCTGCAAAATTATGAAAATGCTTTTGTCCTCATTTCGCACGATATTCCATTTCTTAATGATGTTATCAATATTGTCTATCATGTAGAAAGTCAAGATTTAGTTCGCTATTCTGGGGATTATGACAATTTTCAAGCTGTTTTTGCTATGAAAAAGGCACAATTAGAAGCAGCGTACGATCGTCAACAAAAAGAGATTGCTGATTTACAAGATTTTGTTAGTCGTAATAAAGCGCGTGTTGCCACTCGAAATATGGCAATGTCTCGTCAAAAAAAATTGGATAAGATGGACATCATTGAACTACAAGCTGAGAAACCGAAACCCTCTTTTCAATTCAAGGAGTCGAGGACTCCGAGCCGATTTATTTTTCAAACAGATAATTTACAAATCGGTTATGACCGTCCACTAACAAAACCATTAAATCTGACTTTTGAAAGAAATCAAAAAATTGCTATTATTGGAGCAAATGGTATCGGTAAGACGACATTACTTAAAAGTCTTTTAGGAATTATTCCAGCAATAGATGGACAAGTTGAACGCGGCGATTATATAGACCTTGGTTATTTTGAACAGGAAGTTGTGGGTGGCAATCGTCAGACACCTCTTGAAGCAGTATGGGATGCTTTTCCAGCTCTAAATCAAGCAGAAGTTCGTGCCGCACTTGCGCGTTGTGGATTAACCTCGAAACACATTGAAAGTCAAATTCAAGTCTTATCAGGTGGAGAACAGTCTAAAGTGCGCTTTTGTTTATTAATGAACCGTGAAAATAATGTTCTTGTCCTTGATGAACCAACAAATCATTTAGATGTGGATGCTAAAGATGAACTCAGGCGAGCACTTCAAGCTTATAAAGGTTCGATCTTGATGGTTTGTCATGAACCAGAATTTTACGATGGATGGACAGAAGTCTGGGACTTTAATGAGCTTATGTAAAATTTTGATAAGAAGGTGGAATATTCTTACTGTATTTTTGAAAAATACTCATTATAAACTTTCAGAATGATAGTTTTGTTGAAATAATTTTAAAAAGCCCTCATAAGAGGGCTTTTTTGTATATTTATAGAAAAACTATCTAAGATTTTACTTTCATTTCTATTAAAATGTTTTTATGACCCAGTAAAAAATATAAATATTATTTAATTAATCGGTAATCAAAACTTTTAAATAGCTAAGTCCGTGGTGAGTATTTATTCTGT
>CAZPYI010000142.1:0-5754 GCA_964590305.1 uncultured Streptococcus sp. | reverse complement strand
CATCTGATGCTAAATTAGCCTATGGAGCACTTTATAACCGCTGTAAGTTAAGTATGTGATAGATTCCTGAATGACTCGAAAAATAATATCTTCTTTTGTCATATCTAAATCAACATCACCCCAATCATAACTAAAATCGATTTTTAATTTGGAAAGCTTTTGATAATCTGATGTCATTTTTTCTAATCCGTCTCTCAACGTTCGCCCTTCAAGAGCCCCTGGTCTTAGTTTTTCCAATGACCGACGGACGTCACGGATACTGTCACGAACGATAGCTGACATCGCTTTTAGCTGTCCTTTTGCGCGCTCCTGATCAAAATCTATCAAGACTATCACCGCATCTATCCCCGCAGAAATTCCCGTCAATGCGTGGCCTAAGGTGTCATGAATTTCCCTAGCAATACGCTTGCGTTCTCGGTCCTCTACTATTTTTTCAGTTACCGCAAGATAGTTATTGAGCTCCGTATTTGCTTGAGCAGCCATACGCAACTCTTCCTCAATTTTATGATTTTCTGATACAGAATACATAATATAGGTAATCAAAGAGATGATAAAGACGACAATATTTAAAGATGATAAGAGATTTTTTACAAATAAAGTCAACAAGCGAGTTGAAGCAGGGAAAAAGTCCAGATAGGTATCCAAAGATGGCATATTGATGATTAAAGATAAGATATCGTAATTCGAGATTAACAAGGCACCAAAACTCAAGATAATGAAAGCAAGCCAATACCGACGCTGCTGAAGAACATAGAAATCAGTATAACTATAAAATATATCTAATAAGACTAGCAGAATCATCCCATTATAGGAAGACTGTAGAAAAATGAAAGTCGCTAATAAAAGCAAAACCTCAAGCCCAAGCAACCAATTCAAATCACCTTGCAAACGCTTAGCAGAATTATTGTGAACTAGCATAACCAACAAGAGTAGCGAAAAAGAAATGATTGCCGACCAAAAAATAACTTCTGGTTTTGTCGGAATTACTGTTAATTTTTCCAATAACGAGTGACTGAGCCCTTTTTCTGTAATATACTTTGTAGCAAATAGATAAAGAGATGCGTTATAAAGAACAGCCAAAAAATTGACTAGAACCAACAATTGCCGAAGAAAACGGGTTGTCTTCAGATGTACCATTATTGCCACCCCGCTATTTCAAAATCAGAAATATTTGTCTTATCAATCAATTCTACTGGCACCGTGATATTATTTTCCACTTTTTCACCTGCCAGTAATTGATAAACTGACTGCACAGCTTCAGTTCCGATAGTTACCGGAGACTGAGCAACCGTTGCTTGAATATCTTGTGTGTTTTGTATAAAGTTCTTCATATCAGGTGAACCATCCACACCATAAATATAAATCTTTTGCGCCAGACCTTTTTCCTTTATTGCTGCAAGTGCACCCAGCGCACTTTGGTCATTCAAAGCCATAATGACATCAAATTGTAGACCATCTTCTACAGCTTTCTCAACCACCGGCATTGCGATTTCCGTCTGTCCAAGTGATTCTAGGCGTGATACAATAGTATACTTTTCGTTGCCAGAAATCGTATCTAGAAAACCATTGATACGGTCAACTGCTGACAAAGTATCCGAGTGTTCCAAAAGAAGGATATTTGCCTGCGAAACTGTTGCCATCATATTTTTAGCATCTAAGACGCCAGCATTATAATTATCTGAAACAATCGTTACATCAGCAACCTTTTTATTCTGCAATTGACTGTCAACAACGATGATTTTTATACCTATCTTTTTCGCTTTTTCTAGTACCTTTAACAGCTCTTTGCTATTACTATCGATCGGATTGATGATAATAACATCAACTTTATTGTCAATGAAAGATTGAATTTGTTGACACTGTTTACTAACACTCAGTGCTGGGTCTCTTGTGTACAGCACATCCCCTTTGCTATCAACAACCTTCTCTATTTCAGAGTTAACAATCTTATAAAAAGTATTATTCATGGTCATATAGGTTGCCCCAATTTTAACTTGATTTGGAAACAAAGGAACGTATCGGTATTGAAAAAAGATGCTAAAAACTAGTATTATGCCCGTACAAATTGCTATCAGATATTTCAAACTAAAGTGCTTTTCCATAATGTCAACTCTCAATTTTTAAGCAAAATAAATAACTAAGTATTCTATTTTTCGATTCGCCAATCAATATAAAAATGACCGACTTTTCTCACTTTTCAATCATTATAGCATGTTTTAAAAACAGCTACAAACTGAGATTTAGCAAAAAAGAAAACAGAAGTTCGTTTAATAAACTCCCGTTTTCTTATCAAGATTATCCCTATCTTATCTTTTCTCTAAAATGGTAATTCCTCTTCTTCTAAGACCAAATCAGCCAAGTCATTTCCCATGTTATTTTCACGCATAGCGCGTTGGGCACGACTTTCAAGCAATTGAAAAGAATGACAAAGGACTTCTGTCACATAGTTTGTAGTCCCTTCTTTATCATATTTTCGCGTGCGAAGTTCACCATCAAGTGAGAGTAAACTTCCCTTACTAGCATATGACACTAATGTCTCTGCCAAACGACCCCAGACTACGACATTAACAAAATCAGCCTGTCGCTCACCATTGGCGTCTTTAAAGCGCCGATTGACGGCAAGTGTTACACGTGTAACAGATTTATCAGTAGCTGTCTTCGTCATTTCAGGTGTCGCAACTAAGCGACCAATCATAATTACTTTATTGTACACTACAATTATTATCGACCTTAAGAATGTTGATATAGCAAGGTTCTTAGAAAGTTTTTCAGTTGCCAAAAATAAATTTGTTCACCTTTTTGTGGACTTACAAACTATTTATGGCTTTTTCGTAGTAAGAAACTGCATCTTTTTCCTTGTCTTTCGATAAGTGACTATAAATATCCAGGGTCATTGAAATATTAGCATGACCTAGCCTATATTGTAAATATTACAGGCAGAAAAAGAATTTAATATGACTGGTAAACATTTGGTTGGTGGTATTGAAGTTCATGAAGATAACTTTGAACATTTGGTAATGGAGCAATTAAATAAGCGACTTAAATAGGTAAACGCTCCTTCTATTTTAGAATGGAGCTTCTATTCTTTATAAAAAGCTCTCTTCTTTCCATTTTTAGAAACTGAAAACAGAACAAATCATTAAATGTTGAACGATATAAAAATGATATATTGCAACATATAATCACATAATCGAACTTCGAATGAACTCCGGAAAAGTAGGATTAGGAACAAGTAGTATAATACAAGAATGTTAAGAGTCATATTATATATAACAAACATGTTTATACTTGGAAGAAGTAAAAGTTATGGAACGTTTATTAATTTTCCTAACAAATAAATAATAAAAAGTGCAGTAAATATGATCCGGGATTGCTAAGAAATACTAAGGTTCGTGTGTATATAGAGAATGTACCCCCCCTTAATTATTTATCGGGGGTGTTCTTTTAGGTATCAAAACAACGCGCCCTCTTCTGTGCAAAAAATTCCCTTTTTGACTTTTTCAATTTGAGTATAGAACATTATAACAGTAAGGCTTATGGCTGTTAAAAGGGTTGAAAACCTACCCCATAGAACGCAAAAAAAGAGCCAGCTTTTTTAGTTAGCCCGATGGATAACTGCTTCAGAATAGCAAGGTTTTAGCAAGGTATAGAGTGCTTCTCAAACAGTTCTAAATCATGACTTTATTATTTCATATAGATGGAAAAAAATACTATAGCTATTGAAAAGGGCAGTGTATCAAGTAAAACACTTGTACAATATGGTGATGTTGATGTTACTTTATTTTCTTTAGATAAAGGTGAGTCTATTAGTGAGCACACTTCTCCTGGTGATGCTCTTGTTACAATCACCGAAGGAACAGCAGAAATTAGCATTGAGGGGAAAAAATTTATAGTAGATTCTGGGTGAAGTGTCATAATGCCTGAAAATATTCCTCATGCCTTAAAAGCTATTGAAGCTTTCAAAATGTTTCTTCTAATAATAAAACCAGAAACTAGTCAATATACACTAAATTCAAATAAAATAAGAAGAAGTTTTAGGTACCACTTATCAAAATAAATACTCTGCCGATTAAAAATGAAATTGACAATTAAAAACATATTTTGGATTATTTGTTCAATATAGGAGATGATGTAGAATCAATTATTTCTCCATCTTCAACTACATACTGGAAATAGTATTTTTTGTCAGGAGTTCGTAAAGTCATTACTCCATCCATAAGGTCATCCTTCCAATTTCCCTCAATTGAATAGCCATCATTCCATGTAAATGTACCTTGTCCATGTTTTAGATAGTTTAAAAACTCTCCTTCATAGATACCAAATTTAACATCAGAAAACGTACCATATCCATCTTTCCAATTCCCATTTCCCATCCAATTGATATTATCCAAGAATACAAAGGCATTTCTACCATCATTGAAAGTAAACATAAGTACTTCTCTTGGAGTTTTATAAAAATATGGAGAATGTTGCGGGTCAGTATAATCATATTCTGGAGTTTTTATTTGATTTTTTTGATTTGTAAGAGTACGCATTGTTTTAGAATTAATCATATTAACTTCTATTTCTCTGGTTTTTTTGATCAGCTCATTTTCTTTTATATTCTGTGTTATAACCACATATTCATCAGAAGGTATTGAATCAAATTCCGAAAAACTTAGTCCTTTTTCATCCATTAAAGAGGTAGCATTAGTATAATTATGATATGTGATATCGGGCATAATCGTATATTCAGTATCCAAATAAAGAAAAATCAGGAAAAAAAAGATATTTATAACTAGCGTGATAACTCGTATACCTCTGCTTTTAAATTTAACCGACGAAAAAAGAACTAAAATAACCAAGATCTCAACCAACATCACACTAACAGTATTAAAATATGTCAAAAAAAATTTGATATAACTATTTGGAATTAAATTTACAATATTGTCCATAACATTTTCCTCTACTCTAAATTCTCTCTTAGTCTAATTACATTAACATAAAACCGTTTAAGACGGTGGTATAATAAAAAGTAACTGGTATCTAGCCAAAGATATGAGCGGGTACTTTTTTAATCATTTTTAAGCAAATTCGCAATTAAACCAATGGTAAACATTCCAAAACTAAGAGTGAATTGAATTGTACACTCATAGCTACAACCATACCCTAAACAAGTTCTCGTAACCGCTATAAACTGAAATATTTTTTACTTAACTCTAATTCTAGCTCCTTCCTTAAACATATCAATATGAAAAGAGCATAATTTAAAATTTCAAGTTAAATTTTTCCTCCTTGATTGATCGGCTAAGCTTTTAAAATTTTCTTTAGGTGCTTATTTACTAGGTTCTATTAAACTCTCTGTCTCAGTAATTTCTGCTTGTGTCGCATAAATCTTTTTTATAATTCTTGACCGCACGCCGTGGTACATATGACGTTTGATACTCTTTTGGTGTCATAGTCAACTCCTCTTTAGAGTTTATTATATCATTTAATTAATTAAAAAATTAAGTCTTATATGGTAATGACTACATTTTTCTGGAATAGGCTTGTGACGCTATCATATTGGTAATTATAGAGCAATTTGTTATATAGAGGATAGCAAACTAACTATTCTAACTTTACAAATTGGACACCGTAGAGACATCTATAAGTAAAAAACGGTACTGAGTTTATGTTATAATAAAAATATCAAAGAACTAAAAAAGCACCGTTCGGGGTGCTAGTTTCTTGCCTGCTGAACTCGTAAATTTGGACTAATTTTAGTCCTTTTTT
>CAZPYI010000141.1:0-5782 GCA_964590305.1 uncultured Streptococcus sp. | reverse complement strand
TATGAATAGAGATATTTTACAGGTTTATTTTATTTGCGGGACAGCAGATTGTCCACATGGAAATATACTAGACGTTATTGAAGAGGCACTTCGGGCTGGAGTTACTTGTTTTCAATTTCGAGAAAAAGGAAAGAATGCTCTTGTTGGACAAGAAAAAATTAAGTTAGCTAGACAAATTCAGCGTCTGTGTGAAGTCTATAAAATTCCATTACTTATCAACGATGATGTGGCATTAGCCTTAGAAATTGGAGCAGATGGTGTTCACCTTGGACAAGATGACATGTCAGTAGAAGAGGCTAGACTGTTGTTCCCAAAGAAAATAATTGGCTTGTCTATCAGTTCAATTACGGAATTCGAGCAGTCTGCTATTGATTTAGTCGATTACATCGGTGTGGGTCCCATTTTTCCAACACAATCAAAAGATGATGCCAATGATGCTGTTGGAAATTCTTTAACAGAAAGCATTAGAAAAAGGGATTCACAACTTCCCATTGTGTCAATTGGTGGCATTACAGCACAAGATGTGAAACCAATTATTACGTCTGGTGCAGATGGTGTGGCTGTTATCTCGGCAATTTCACGCTCTGAAGACATTGAAGTATCTGTTAAAGCATTTACAGAAGAATTTAATTCATTATAAGTATGTCATATAGTTTCAAACTACATCTTTAGTTCTTCAAGAAATATTAGTCAAACCTTAAAAAAAAGTGTAGAATGAAAGCATATTTTGATTATTTTATTGATTGGAGACTCTTTTAATGACTCGAGAATTTAGCTTTGAAACTTTACAACTCCATGCTGGACAAACGGTTGATCCGGCAACGAAATCACGTGCTGTACCAATTTACCAAACGACTTCTTATGTGTTTGACGATGCCCAACATGCGGAAGATTCCTTTAATTTAAAAGGTGGCTACATCTATACACGGATAACAAATCCAACGACAGCAGTTTTTGAAGAACGTATGGCTGCACTTGAGGGTGGTGTAGGTGCCTTGGCAACAGCCTCTGGAATGGCAGCGACAACTTACACAGCGCTGGCTCTCGCTCATGCTGGAGATCATATTGTCTCAGCAACAACAGTTTATGGCGGAACTTTCAATCTGCTCAAAGAAACACTTCCTCGTTACGGTATTACGACTAGTTTTGTTGATGTCGCAGATTTTGATGAGATTGAAGCTGCAATCCAAGACAATACGAAGTTTATTCTTGCGGAAACTCTTGGGAATCCCCTTGGAAATGTCGCAGATCTTGAAAAACTAGCAGATATTGCTCATAAACACAATATCCCTCTTGTTATTGATAATACTTTTGGGACACCTTATCTGATTAATGTCTTTTCGCATGGTGTTGACATATCGATTCATTCGGCCACAAAATTTATTGGTGGGCACGGGACATCTATTGGTGGTGTAATTGTGGATTCTGGGAATTTTGACTGGGAAAAATCAGGCAAGTTCCCACAATTTGTCGAGGAAGATGCTTCTTATCACAATTTAAGTTATACTCGAGATATTGGGAAAGCGGCTTTTATTACAGCTGTAAGAACGCAATTATTGCGCGACACAGGTGCTTGTATTTCTCCTTTCAATGCTTTCCTTCTGACTCAAGGTCTTGAAACCTTATCACTTCGTGTAGAACGTCATGTTGAAAATGCTAAAAAAGTTGCTGAATACCTAGAAAGTCATCCAAAAGTAACTAAAGTGAACTACGCTAGTCTTCCATCAAGCCCATATTATGATTTGGCACAAAAGTATCTTCCAAAAGGTGCTAGTTCTATTTTCACTTTCAATGTCGTTGGTGGAGCTGCGGAAGCACGAAAAGTGATGGACAATCTTGAAATTTTTTCAGATTTAGCCAATGTTGCTGACGCTAAATCACTTGTTGTTCATCCGGCAACTACAACTCATGGTCAAATGACAGAAGAAGATTTACGAGCATGTGGTATTGAACCAGAACAAATTCGTATTTCAATTGGTCTTGAAAATGTCAATGATTTGATTGAAGATTTACGCTTGGCGTTAGAAAAAATATAATAAAAAAGGATGGCAACAAAGAACTGGAAATTATGTCTTTGTCTGCCATTTTTATATGTTTTATTGAGAAACTGATAATTTGAAAGATGGCATTTATGACTAATCCTAAATTCAATAGTGTGATAACACATTTTAAAGAAGTAGCTGACGAAAACAAAGCAGAAAAAATGGCCTCATACATGAGAAATCATTTTGTATTTTTTGGAATTCCAACACCTATGAGGAGAGCATGTTACAAAGAACTCCTCAAGCAAGATAAGAAATCTAAAGAGATAGATTGGCACTTTTTAGATGTCTGCTGGGAAGATGAACATCGGGAATGTCAATATCTTGTTGTCGATTACTTGACAACAATGAAAAGTTTCCTCGTTTTTGAAGACATTTCAAAAATTGAAACCTATGTACGTAGTAAGCAGTGGTGGGATAGCATAGACGGTCTGGATAAAATAATTGGACACATCGGTCTAACGGATAAGCGAGTTGATAAACTCATGCTCAAGTGGTCGCAAGATAAGGATTTTTGGTTGCGTCGCTTGGCTATTGATCACCAACTTGGACGAAAAGAAAAGACAAATGTTCAGCTATTGGAAAATATTGTTGTTGTGAATTTTGGAAATCAGGAGTTTTTTATCAACAAAGCAATTGGTTGGGCATTACGTGAATTCTCCAAAACAAATCCAGAATGGGTTCGTCATTTCTTAGAAAAATACAAAAATCAACTGTCTCCTTTATCGTATCGTGAAGCTAGTAAATACATTGGCTAATTTCTAATCAAATAATTAGAAATAAGTAGCGTAATCCGTTACAATGTAGTCAAAACGGAGGTCTTATTATGACAACTTTTATTGGAAATCCAGTCACATTATCTGGAAAGCAATTACAGGTCGGTGATACCGCACTTGATTTCACGCTAACTTCAACAGATTTGTCCAAAAAATCATTGTCAGATTTTGCAGGCAAGAAAAAAGTCATTAGCATCGTGCCATCAATTGACACAGGTGTGTGTTCAACTCAAACGCGTACTTTCAATAAAGATTTATCTGATATGGAAAATACCGTCGTTATTACAGTTTCTGTAGATCTTCCTTTTGCACAAAAACGATGGTGTGGAGCAGAAGGACTTGAGAATGCAATCATGCTCTCAGATTATTTTGACAACTCATTTGGTAAAACTTATGGTGTTTTAATGGAAGAATGGAGCATACTTGCTCGCGCAGTGCTTGTTTTGGATGAAAATAATGTCGTGACTTATGCTGAATATCTTGATAATGTCAATTCTGCTCCAGATTATGAAGCAGCAATTGATGCAGTCAAGGCTATTTGATTTATTGCGCATAAAAACTGTCGCTAGTTTGATAACAATCTATCAAATCTAACGGCAGTTCTTTTATTATTGTGTAATTGATGCGAGAAGGCTATCAGCTGTTGTCGTTGGAAGAATACGCACGCGGTTAAGTGAGAGCAAACCATCACTTCTACTAGCTAATCCTTCATTAGTGGTGACACCGAGTTTGTAACCTAAACTTTCGGCAATTTGAAGCGTTGTATCAGTGTATCTGCCTGACGGATAGGCAACTGCAATCGTATCTTGAGAAAGGCTACTATCGAGATAGTCCTTAGAATCTTCTAATTCAGCAGTTTGTGCTTCGGTGCTGGACACTGATAGATCTGGATGTGTAGTAGTATGGTCTTCAAATGCCATACCATTTCCCTTCATTTCGACCATTTGATCAAGAGATAAGCTACCATTATTGCCGACAGTACTAGTAATGACATTGTTAGTTGCCTTAGCATTATATTTTGTTAAAATCGGATAAGCTTCATCATAAAAATCCCAAATACTATCATCAAAAGTCAGCCATATAATTTTTGGATTATCATTAGGGAGAACATTCTCAGAAAGAACTTTATAGGCTTCTTCAGGTGTTAAAAAGTAATATCCTTCTTCTGATAATCTTTTGATATGACTCTCAAAAACATCAGGTGCGACTATCAGGTTTGCATTTTCAGCTTCTTCAGGAGCCATGATATGGATAGCATGATACATCAAAATTGGGAAAGTAACATCATTTTCTTGTTTCACCCAACTTACATCACTTTTTGAATTTTCTGTTGTAGCTTTAGAGGATGGTGTTGAGGTGGCAGTTTTACTGGAACTAGTTTCTTGCTGACTTTGATTTGTACTTTGCGAAGAAAAGATAATATTATTCTTTTTTAAGACTGTAAAAAGTAAAACTAAAGTTATTAGTGAAGCAATAATGAGTAAAATCTTTGAAATGTTCAAACTCGATTTTCTTTTTTGATGGCGGCGTCTTCGTCTTTTCATATGAACTCCTTAAATTTTGCTTAATCTCCTCATAATTGTATCATGAAATTATTAAGGTCTGCAATAGGAAATTCAATTTATAAGAAAGCATCAAAATATCTAATTTTTTTGTAAATTCTGAATTTTTTTTGGTATAATGGAAAAAATGTTTTTATTTTGGGGAAATTGAAGCAATATCTTATTCTTTTAACCCCTCTATAAACAGATTTTAAGGAGAAAATTATGTCTATTAAAATTGGTTTGCTTGGTTTTGGTACAGTTGCCAGTGGTATCCCATTTCTTTTACAAGAAAATGGGGAGAAAATTGTTGCTGCCTCACGTGGAAATCTTGAGATTTCCAAAGTTTTAGTGAAGGATGATGAAGAAAAGAGTCGCTTACTTGCTGCAGGAAATGACTATAACTTTGTAACAAATATTGAAGACATTTTGAAAGATTCAGAGATTCAAATTGTTGTTGAATTGATGGGTCGGATTGAACCTGCGAAAACTTTTATTACAAAAGCTCTTGAATCAGGGAAACACGTGGTGTCAGCTAATAAAGATCTAATTGCGACACATGGAAAAGAACTCATTTCTTTAGCTCAAACAAAAGGCGTTGCTTTCTACTATGAGGCAGCTGTCGCTGGAGGAATTCCAATTCTCCGCACGCTTGCTAATTCATTTACATCAGATAAAATCACTCGCATTCTTGGAGTCCTTAATGGAACTTCAAATTTCATGATGACGAAAATGGTTGATGAGGGCTGGGTTTATGAAGACGCCTTAAAAACAGCTCAAGAATTAGGTTATGCTGAAAGTGATCCTACAAACGATGTTGAAGGTATAGATGCCGCATACAAAGCTGTTATTCTTAGTCAATTTGGCTTTGGAATGACTATAGATTATGATACGGTAGAGCACAAAGGAATCACTAAAGTCACACCAGATGATGTTGCCGTTGCTCAAAAATTAGGCTATGTCATCAAACTAGTTGGAGATGTTAAGGAAGTTGCTTCTGGAATCTCTGCTGAGGTATCACCAACATTCTTGCCAAAATCTCATCCACTTGCAAGTGTTAATGGTGTCATGAATGCAGTGTATGTTGAGTCCATCGGTATTGGTGAGTCAATGTATTATGGACCTGGGGCAGGTCAAAAACCGACAGCGGTTTCTGTTACTGCTGATATCGTTCGTATTGCACGACGTATCAACGATGGCAATGTTGGAAAACCATTTAACGAATTTGTGCGTGAGACACGTTTAGCAGACCCTTCTGATGTGACGAGCCACTACTATTTTGCTATTAATACACCCGATAAAATTGGACAATTACTTCTTTTAGCTGAGATATTTAGTTCTGAAGGTATTTCATTTGAACAAGTACTTCAACAAAAAGCTAACGGAACACGAGCACGTGTGGTTATTATCACACACTCGATGA
>CAZPYI010000140.1:0-5801 GCA_964590305.1 uncultured Streptococcus sp. | reverse complement strand
ATTTAAGAAAGGAACTATTCTTGCTTTGTCAAGAATGACACACTATGAGCAAAGAAATGCTAGAAGCCTTCCGTATTTTGGAAGAAGAGAAACACATTAACAAGGAAGACATCATTGATGCTGTTACAGAATCTCTGAAATCTGCCTATAAGCGTCGATATGGTCAATCTGAAAGTTGCATCGTTGAATTTGATGAAAAGACTGCCGATTTTAAAGTATTTACTGTACGTGAGGTCGTTGAAGAAGTTTTTGATAGTCGTCTTGAAATCAGTCTGAAAGATGCCCTTGCTATTAGTTCAGCTTATGAGCTTGGAGATAAGTTACGCTTCGAAGAACCTGTGACTGAATTTGGACGTGTTGCAGCACAGTCTGCTAAACAAACTATCATGGAGAAAATGCGCCGCCAAATGCGTGAAGTAACCTATAATGAGTATAAGCAGCATGAAGGTGAAATCATGACAGGAACGGTCGAACGTTTTGATCAACGTTTCATTTATGTTAACCTTGGCTCTCTTGAAGCACAGCTATCACATCAAGATCAAATTTTAGGTGAAACTTTTAAATCACATGATCGAATTGAAGTTTACGTTTACAAAGTTGAAAATAATCCAAAAGGTGTCAATGTTTTTGTAAGTCGCAGTCATCCAGAATTTATTAAGCGAATCATGGAACAAGAAATTCCTGAGGTTTTTGACGGAACAGTTGAAATCATGAGCGTTTCTCGTGAAGCTGGTGACCGTACAAAAGTTGCTGTTCGTAGTCATAACCCAAATGTCGATGCTATTGGTACTATTGTTGGTCGTGGTGGAAGTAATATCCAGAAAGTGATTAGTAAATTCCATCCAAAACGTTATGATGCTAGAGCTGGTGTTGAAGTGCCGGTTGAAGAAAACATTGACGTTATTCAATGGGTTGATGATCCAGCCGAATTTATTTATAATGCTATTGCACCGGCTGAAGTTGATATGGTCCTTTTCGATGAAGCAGATCACAAGCGTGCTACAGTTGTTGTCCCAGATAGTAAGTTATCACTGGCTATTGGTCGTCGTGGACAAAATGTTCGATTAGCAGCGCATCTGACTGGTTATCGTATTGATATTAAGTCGGCAAGTGAATATGAAAAAATTGAATCTGAATTGGAAGTACAAGTTGAGAACTCAGCGGTTGAACCAACAGAAGCTGTTTCAGATGTTACTGAATAATAAAAATGGGGTGTTTTATGGCTAAAACAAGAAAAATACCTTTACGAAAGTCAGTCGTTTCAGGAGAAATCATTGATAAGCGTGATTTACTTCGCGTCGTTAAAACCAAAGATGATGATATCTTTATTGATCCGACTGGAAAGAAGAATGGACGTGGAGCCTATATCAAACTCGATAATAAAGAGGCTCTTCAAGCAAAGGAAAAGAAAGTTTTCAACCGTAATTTTTCTATGGAAGTTCCTGAGGAATTTTACGATGAATTAATTGCTTATGTTAGCCACAAAGTCAAAAGAAGAGAGTTAGGTCTTGAATAATCTAGATAAACTGTCAAATCTCATAGGTCTTGCTCAACGTGCAGGTCGCCTTATTTCAGGAGAAGAATTAGTCGTGAAAGCTATTCAAAATCAGCAGGTGCAGTTAGTTTTTATGGCTAGTGATGCTGGACCAAATTTGACAAAAAAAATAACGGATAAAAGTAATTATTATAAAATAGAAGTCTCTACAGTGTTTTCAACACTGGAATTAAGTTCTGCTTTGGGGAAACAAAGAAAAGTTGTTGCCATTGCAGATGCTGGATTTTCAAAGAAAATGAGGACTCTTATGAACTAAAGGAATAGGAGGACATCAATTGTCAAAAAAAAGATTATATGAAATTGCAAAAGAAGTTGGAAAACCAAGTAAAGAAGTGGTGGAGTACGCAAAAGATTTAGGTCTTCCGGTCAAGAGCCATGCTTCAAGTGTTGAAGAATCTGATGCTAAACGTATTACTGCAAAATTTACTAAGGCTCCTAAACAAATAACTCCTGATGAAAAACCGACTGTTGAGAAAGTGGAACCTTCCAAAATAGTTTCTCAAAAGGAAGAAGTTAAACCAACTCAATCAGCAGTAGTTAAGGTTGAGGCTACTCAAATTGAGAAACAATCACAGAGTCAACCGGCCTCGACTCCTACAAGACCAAAGCCACAAAGTCGAAACTTCAAGGCGGAACGTGAGGCTAAAGCTAGAGCAGAAGCAGAACGTCGTCAAAATACGACTAATAATCGTAATCAAAAGAATGCTCCTCAAAATAATCGACGAGATAATCGGCAAAATGATAATTATCGTCCCGATAACCGTCAACAGAGTAGTCGTGGGGAAGGTTTTGGACAGGCTAACCGCCAGCAAACAAATCGTGGACAAGGTCTTGGACAGAATAACCGTCAACAAGATAATCGTAGCCAAGGCTATGGCCAGAACAATCGTCAACAGCAGGGGAATCGAGACCGTAATTTTCAAAATAACCGTCGAAATGATAATTGGAATAATAGTCAAAATCGCAGTCAACAGCAGTCGACTCCAAACATTGACTTTAAAGCACGTGCGGCAGCATTAAAAGCTGAGCAAAATGCAGAATATTCGCGTCAAAGCGAAACGCGTTTCCGTGAGCAAGAAGAAACAAGACGTCAAGCACAAGCAGAGCAGGCGGCTGTTCAACAGGCCAAGTTAGAAGCGCAAAGAGCAGCAGAAGTTAAGAAATCTACTGTCAAGAGAGCTTCTGAAACTAAAGGAACACCAAAACCTACTGTTACCACTGCCCCTGCTACACAGACTGCAGATACACGACGCAAGAAGCAAGTTCATCCAGAAAAGACACGCGATAATAATCGTAGAACTGAAGATGGACCTAAGCAAAACAAAAATAGAAATAATTGGAACAATCAAAACCAAGTGAGAAATCAAAGAAATAGTAACTGGAATAGTAGAAAAAACAAAAAAGGTAAGAATAATCGTAAGGTAGCTCAAAAACCAGTAACTGAGCGTAAGTTCCACGAATTACCAAAAGAATTTGAATATACTTCAGGGATGACAATAGCAGAAATCGCAAAACGTATCAAACGTGAGCCAGCTGAAATTGTTAAGAAGCTCTTTATGATGGGAGTTATGGCTACTCAGAATCAGTCGCTTGATGGTGATACCATTGAACTTCTCATGGTTGATTATGGTATTGAAGCCAAAGCTAAAGTTGAAGTTGATACCGCTGATATTGATCGTTTCTTCGATACTGACGAATATCTAAACTCTGACAATATGATTGAGCGTGCGCCTGTAGTTACTATAATGGGCCACGTTGACCATGGGAAAACAACACTTTTAGATGCGCTTCGCAATTCACGTGTTGTTACTGGTGAAGCTGGTGGTATCACACAACATATTGGTGCTTACCAAATTGTTGAAAATGACAAGAGAATTACCTTCCTTGATACACCTGGACACGCGGCCTTTACGAGTATGCGTGCGCGTGGAGCGTCAATTACAGATATTACAATTTTAATTGTTGCGGCTGATGATGGCGTTATGCCACAAACAATTGAAGCTATTAACCACTCAAAAGCAGCTGGTGTTCCTATCATTGTAGCAATCAATAAGATTGATAAGCCAGGAGCAAATCCTGAACGTGTGATTAGCGAGTTGGCTGAACATGGTGTTGTTTCGACAGCATGGGGTGGTGATTCTGAGTTTGTTGAGATTTCAGCTAAATTTGGTCAAAATATTAAAGAACTTCTTGAAACAGTCTTACTTGTTGCTGAAATGGAAGAATTAAAAGCTGACCCAACAGTTCGTGCAATTGGTACAGTTATTGAAGCACGTCTTGACCAAGGAAAAGGTGCAGTCGCTACCCTTCTTGTCCAACAAGGAACATTACATGTACAAGACCCTATCGTAGTTGGAAATACATTTGGACGTGTGCGCGCAATGACAAATGACCTTGGACGTCGTGTGAAAGTTGCTGAACCATCTACACCAGTATCAATCACGGGTCTTAATGAAGCCCCTATGGCTGGTGATCACTTTGCTGTTTACGAAGATGAAAAAGCAGCTCGTGCAGCTGGTGAAGAGCGTGCGAAACGTGCACTCATGCAGCAACGTCAAGCGACTCATCGTGTTAGTCTTGAAAATCTTTTTGATACTCTTAAAGCTGGTGAAGTTAAGTCAGTAAATGTTATCATTAAAGCTGATGTACAAGGTTCAGTAGAAGCCCTTGCTAGTTCTCTTCTTAAAATTGATGTTGAAGGTGTTAAAGTTACTGTAGTTCACTCTGCGGTTGGGGCTATTAACGAATCAGATGTAACCCTTGCAGAAGCTTCAAATGCTGTTATCATCGGATTTAACGTTCGTCCAACACCACAAGCACGTCAACAAGCCGTAACTGATGATGTTGAAATCCGTCTTCATAGCATAATTTATAAAGTTATCGAAGAAGTTGAAGATGCTATGAAAGGTATGCTTGATCCAGAATTTGAAGAAAAAATTCTTGGTGAAGCTATTATTCGTGAAACCTTTAAAGTTTCTAAAGTTGGAACTATCGGTGGGTTCATGGTATTGAGTGGTAAAGTCACTCGTGATTCTAGCGTTCGTGTTATTCGTGATGGTGTTGTTATCTTTGATGGAAAACTTGTCAGCCTCAAACATTATAAAGATGATGTTAAGGAAGTTGGGAATGCTCAAGAAGGTGGTCTGATGATTGATAAATTTAACGATCTTAAAGAAGACGATACCATTGAAGCTTATATCATGGAAGAAATCAAACGTTAAAATTTTTCTAAATAAAGTTTCAGTTTAATTCTATAAACTGCTTTGAAATGATTAAATTTGAACGATATTATTAACATAAGAGAAAGCTAGGATTTCCTAGCTTTCTAGCTATATAAAAATATAGAGAGGAGAAAATCATGGCAAAGTCATTTCGCTTAGACCGTATTGGCATGGAAATTAAACGCGAAATCAATGATATTTTGCAAAAGAAAGTTCGGGACCCACGTGTTTCTGGTGTGACTATCACTGATGTCCATATGCTAGGTGACCTATCGGTTGCTAAAGTTTACTATACCATCATTAGTGGGTTGGCATCTGATAATCAAAAAGCTCAAGAAGGTCTTGAAAAGGCAAAAGGAACGATAAAACGTGAGCTTGGACAGAGTTTACAAATTTACAAGATTCCAGATCTAACCTTTATCAAAGATGAATCTATTGCATATGGTAATAAAATTGACCAACTGCTTCGTGATTTGGATTCCAAAAAATAAAAGTTGAGTGAAAAGAGCTCGTCATCTGACAAGCTCTTTTTATGTTACAATGGAATTATTCTTCTAAACAGTGAATAAAAAATACGAGTTTAAATAATGCTTTTTATGGAGTGAGAAATGACTATTGACATCGAAAAGACATTTGAGAGTGACTCGGAAATTATGCAGATTCTAAAAACAATAGCAAATCTGGAATTAAATGACAGTTGGCTTTGTGCGGGATTTTTACGGAACTATGTCTGGAATGTTTTGTCAGGAAGACAAGGTTTTGATACCTCAACAGATTTGGACGTTATTTTCTATGATGGTACGATCAGCTATGCTCAAACTGTAGAGATGGAGCAAAAATTAAAGGAAGAACATCCGAACTTAAATTGGGAGTTAAAGAATCAGGTTTACATGCATATCCATAATCCCAACACAAAACCCTATGACAGTAGTCGAGAGGCTATTGCTAAATTTCCTGAAATGTGTACAGCTATAGCTGCGAGATTGGTGGCTGGCAATAATATTGAGCTCTTTTTGCCTTATGGA
>CAZPYI010000139.1:0-5876 GCA_964590305.1 uncultured Streptococcus sp. | reverse complement strand
GGTGTTCAAGCACTTGGTATTATGACGATTTCAGATAGTCTTGTAAATAGTGACGAAGACACAACAGCGCAAGAACGTCAGACAACATTTACGGATATGATGACTGTTGGGCTCGAAACCCTTATTTCATGATATGGCAGATAAGCAAGAAGTTATTGACATCTTAACCAGTGTCTACGCCTATAATCACGCGTATAAATTGGCAAAATCATCAAATGATTGTTCAGAAGACTTGCTCTTTTTGTTGAAGCTTTTAGAAGAGAGACGTGAACTAAATATCGATTTTCTATTTGAAAATTCTAAAAGGGTAAAACAAATTGAAGACACCTATCAAGTAAAATTGCTTCACAATAGATATGATAATGAATTGTTAGCAAACTATATTATGGATCTAGAAGCTAAACTCAAAAATGGCAATATTATTGATTTTGTCAGAAGTGTTAGTCCAATTTTATATCGTTTATTTATGATTTTCTTACATAGAGAGATTTCAGAGATTGAAGAATATATTATTGATTCGAAAGATGATAACTATGACCGTTGGAGATTCAGTAAGATGAAAAAATCGGACAATAAAATTGTTCGAAAGTTTTCTGACACTTGGCGAGATGGTAAAGTTACTTCTAAGAGTCTTGCCGAATTTATACAGTTAACTAATGTTTCTTATAACATCAAGGAAGCTGTGAAAATTCTACGTCAATTTGAAAAGTCGGTCAGAAATCCTTTAGCTCATCTGATTAAGTCTTTTGATGAGGAAGAACTTCATCGAACTACGAATTTCTCTTCTGATGAATTTCTAAACCAAATCATTTATTTAGCTAGGCAAGCTGGTGTTTATTATGATACAACTGTCTTTTACTTTGATTATCTTAATATGATTATCTCTCAATTATTAGGAGATGAAGCTATATAAAAAATCGAACAAGTGCTGAACTTGTTCGATTTTTATTATTTATCAAATTTTACTTCTTCAAGTAGATAATCAATAAATTTTTCCCCCATTTTAGAAAGATTTGCTTTCTCATGACGGATATAGATGATATCAATTTTATCTTCAACATCCAATGGAATAGAAACAATATTATCGCCATTTAAATTGCTATTTAAAATACCTGTAGCAATAGTATACCCATCCAAGCCGATTAGTAAATTGAAGAGTGTCGCACGGTCGCTGACCACAATTGATTTTTTATGAGAAATTTGCGACATAATCTCCTCAGAAAAGTAGAAAGAATTATGAATGCCTTGATCATAGCTCAAGTAAGGGAATTCTTCAAGATCTTCAAGTGTTACCAAAGTTTTATCTGCAAGAGGATTTGATTTGCTGACAAAAATATGTGGATGGGCTATAAAAAGACTAGTATAAGTCAAGTGATTATCATCAAACATCTTTGTTAATACATCACGATTATAACTATTTAGAAAGAGAACGCCAATTTCAGAACGGAAATTTTTCACGTCATCGATGATTTCGTATGTACGAGTCTCACGAAGGAAAAGCTCATATTGAGACATGTCAGTTCCTTTAAGTAAGGACACAAAAGCATTTACTACGAAAGCATAATGTTGTGCAGAGACACTGAAAAGTTCACGACTAGTATTTTTACCCTTATAACGTTCTTCTAGAAGCGATGTTTGTTCAACGACTTGTCGAGCATAAGAAAGAAACTCTACACCATCTTTAGTCAATGTAATTCCTTTGGGATTGCGAATAAAAATGTCTATTCCCATTTCACGTTCAAGGTCGCGAACAGCATTTGAAAGACTAGGTTGTGTGATGAAGAGTTGTTTGGCAGCTTCATTCATACTACCTGTTTCAACTATCTTGATAATATAATGTAATTGTTGGAATCTCATAGCTTAAGTGTATCTCAAAAATGACTTTGTAGCAAGTTAATTTTCACTAAAAACATGAGGAGATGGTGAATGACATGGAAAGTCATGAATTAGTGTCAACTAGTTTGAGAATATCAAAAATATTTCAAAGAATTATAGCTTTTTAAGTTAGCACAACAAGAAAGACTTCATAATCTTCTTTTGTCAGTGGTAAAAAGCGACTTCAAAAGACCTTCATAACCTTTTTTCTTTAGCTATAGTTACTATGCTTATTTTTTTATTCTTTTTAGAAAAAAGTAAAAGTCATCATTATCTTATTAGAAGATGTCTATGGAAAAAGATACCAATATTATTTTTATTGAAAGTTTAAGGAAACGACCTCTGAGACTATTGTAAACTAGAGAACTCCTAGTAATTCTCTAATCACTGACTAACATGACTTTGAAATATAGTAGAATGAATCCTATTGCATTAAAAAATGAAATTGCAAAAAGAGTATAATAATGCTAGAATAATAGCATCCTTTAATTTTATTTTAAGAGTATGGAGAAATTATGTTTACACATTTACAAGAAAAAGAGAAGTCAGAGCCAAAAGGAACTTGGAGAGTTATTAATATTATACTTTTGACATTATTTGCTATTCTGACTGGGCTAGTTATTTTTATAATGTATTCATATAATTTTTTAGCTTTTAGATATATTAATATTGTATACACCGTTTTTCTAATTGGGATCTTTCTTATCTCATTATTTCTAATTCTTACTAAAAAAAGAAAGATGTTAACTAGTGCCCTATTAATATTATCCTCCGTCATTTCAATTGTAACACTGCTAGTATTTAAATCTGCAATAGATATGACAGATAAAATGAATAAAACGGCCTCCTACTCAGAGATAGAAATGAGTGTAGTTGTACCTGTTTCGAGTGCGATCACAGATGTATCAGAATTGTCAAGTGTTCAAGCACCAATAAATAGTGATGGCAATAATATTGAAAAATTGCTTTCACAAATTCAAATTGATAAAAGGGTAACACTTTCTACTGAAGAAGTTGATTCTTATCAAACTGCTTACGAAAATATTATCACAGGTACTAGCCAGGCTATGGTATTAAATAGTGCTTACTCAAGTTTGTTAGAACTTTCCTATCCAGATTATAAATCAAACTTAAAAACAATTTATAGTTATACTATAAAAAAGAAAATATCAGATGATAAGAATGCTTCAAATTCAAATGTTTTTAACATCTATATTAGTGGTATCGATACCTACGGTTCTATTTCGACTGTTTCTCGTTCAGATGTAAACATTATTTTAACTGTGAATATGAATACTCATAAAATTTTGATGACAACGACTCCACGTGATTCTTACGTTGAAATTCCTGATGGTGGTGCTAATCAATATGATAAACTCACTCATGCAGGCATTTACGGTGTTGAAACATCTCAAAAAACTTTAGAAAAGCTTTATGATATTGAGATTGATTACTATGCAAGGGTTAATTTTACCTCGTTTATTAAACTCATTGATGCAGTGGGGGGAGTGACGGTCTACAACGACCAAGCCTTTACAAGTTATACTAACAAAGATTATAGCTTTGAGGTTGGAAATGTAACACTAAGTTCTGAAGCTGCACTTGCTTTTGTTCGTGAGCGCTATTCTCTTGAGAATGGAGATTATGACCGTGGACTAAATCAATTAAAAGTTGTTCGTGCTATCATCAATAAATTGTCTTCTTTGAAATCTATTGGGAATTTTTCAACAATTTTTTCTAATTTAGAAAGCTCTGTTCAAACTAATATGTCACTTAAAAGCATGATGTCGATAGTGAATGAACAACTTAGCTCAAGTAGTAAATTCAAGATTACATCACAAGAAATAACTGGTACAGGATCGATAGGTGAATTACCATCGTATGCGATGCCTACAGCAAGCCTTTATATGATTCAATTAGAGGATTCTAATATTGCAAGTGCTTCGCAAGCAATCAAAGATATCATGGAGGGCAAATAAAAACTCTGAAAAATCAAGTCACTGTATCATTGATGATGGTGTCATTTCAAAAGATGAGAACAAGAGAAATTTATAGATTGTTTTTCATTGATTTGTGTTTGATTAGTGATACGCTTGAGAATTTTCATAGTTTCGGTGATTATATTATTAGCAGACTTTATTGAGGTTATTACTTGGATTATTGATGATTGTCATCTGAATTAAAAAGTAAATAGTAGTTGGAATAAAATAATGCATAATTTCTTAATGTAATTTTAAATATAGTTGATATCATTACGAATCACGATGTTTTTAATGAAAATCATGGCACTTCTAATAACCATAAGGATAGGAGTAGAGTTGGACGAGCACAGGGAATAGGGCTGTAGGGGTTTCTATGGGGGTGGAGAATGTATAGTGAAGATTCAAAAAAGAAACTATGTTACCTTTTGTCAGATATTGTAGCTATAGTGACAACTTACTTAATTTTATCTCAATTTTATGACTATGTTTTTTTTGGTAGTAAATTTTTTGCAGTTATTTTCGGATTCTTAATTATTATTTCTGGAATCCTATCAGATGAATACTCTAGTATATCTAAAAGAGGCTACCTTAAAGAATTAAAGTTTTCTTTTAGTTATGGAGTTAAGATTCTTGTATTATTTTCTTTTGTCTTGATGTTAGGGAAAGTCCGTTTTCTATCTGATATTTCAAATATTTCATACTTTTTTCTAAGTCAAATTGTTCTTTTGTCATCCTTATTAGTCTATATTGGTCGTATTACAGTCAAGTTTATGTCAAAAAATCAGATTGTTGATATTAAAAATGTTTTACTCTTAACAAATTTTACGAATGATAGATATCTTGAAGAGTCACTTGCTAAAAACCAGTATCAGGTTATTGCTTATGTGAGCGATAAAACCGATATTAAGACCAATCTTCCTGTACTTACTGGAGTTTCATCAATTAGGGATTTTATTGCTAACAATCAAGTTGATGAAATTTTCGTAGATAATGATTCTCGGATTAAATTTTTTGAAGAGACTGGCTATTTTAGATTACTTGGGATTCCAACAACTGTCAACATTAGTAACTATTATGATTATTATATAGGTAATAGTGTCATTAAAAAATTAGGAGACTTAACTTTTGTTACAACTGCAATCACCATTGTTAAATTTAGACAACTTTTGCTGAAGCGTTTAATAGATATTACGATTGCTAGTATCGGACTATTGGTGACTTTAATTGCTGCAATCATCATTGCTCCAATTGTGAAAAAACAATCTCCTGGACCACTTATTTTTACACAAAAACGTGTTGGTAAAAATGGTAAAATATTTGATATGTATAAATTTAGAAGTATGTACAATGATGCTGAAGAACGTAAAAAAGAATTAATGGTAAAAAATGAGCTAGGGTCTAACCATATGTTTAAAATGAATGATGATCCTCGTATTTTTCCATTTGGTCATAAGCTACGCGATTGGTCAATTGATGAGTTACCACAATTTTTCAATATCTTAAAAGGAGATATGTCATTAGTAGGAACAAGACCACCTACGCTTGACGAATACAGAGATTATGAATTCCACCATTTCAAACGTTTAACGACTAAACCTGGTATTACTGGACTTTGGCAAGTTAGTGGTCGTAGCGATATTACAAACTTCGAAGATGTTGTCGCTTTAGATATGGAATATATCCAAAATTGGTCTTTTAGTCAAGATATAAAAATAATTATGAAAACATTTATTGTTGTTTTCGGTAGAAAAGGAAGTCGTTAGGATAAATTTATTTGGCTAAATTTACATTCTATTCCTCAAACTATTTCATTATGTTTGATAATTAACTATTTATTTAGTTAATTTTTTATTTTATGGATTAATCTACTGTTACTGTGGTTTGATATATTTTTGATTAGAAATTCTAGCTTTTACATTTTTCTTTTTTAAAATGATTTGAGACATAGATTTTTAAACCAGTTTCTATAATTTAAATAATTATGACTAATAAAGTTAGACATAATTATTATTTTGGAGG
>CAZPYI010000138.1:0-5893 GCA_964590305.1 uncultured Streptococcus sp. | reverse complement strand
CGTACCTTTCAAGCATATCAATGGTTATTCCAACCCAATTGATTGCTTATTATGCTTCCTTCCAACGGGGATTAGATGTAGATAAGCCACGTAATCTCGCAAAAGCAGTAACGGTGGAATAATCAATAAATTAAAAGAGAAACATAGGTGTTTACTAGACTCACCTATGTTTTTTATTTCGAAAAGTTTGTCACAAAATTTGTGACAAGATTTGAGTTTCGCTGAAAAGGTTGTTCTTGTATAATAAAATTACAAAAATAGGAGGAAAAAAATATGGAAAATTCTTCATTTAGAGTTCGTCTTCAAAAGTTGGGGACAACCTTGTCAAATATGGTCATGCCAAATATTGGTGCTTTTATTGCCTGGGGTGTGCTAACTTCACTATTTATCGAAACGGGTTGGTTACCTAATGAAACTTTTGCAACAATTGTTGGACCAATGATTACCTATCTCCTACCACTACTAATTGGATATACTGGTGGTTACAATGTATATGGTCAACGTGGTGGTGTTGTAGGAGCAATTTTAACAATGGGTGTCATCTCAGGATCAAGTGTTCCAATGTTTATTGGTGCGATGGCAGTCGGTCCATTTGGTGCTTGGGTAATTAAAAAATTTGATGAAAAAGTTCAACCCAAAATTCGACCTGGATTTGAAATGTTGGTTAATAACTTTTCAGCAGGTCTAATTGGTTTTGCCTTGATGCTTCTCACCTTTAAAGTAGTTGGACCATTTGTTGAAAATATGACAGGTGCAATCGGTGATGGTGTACAAGCAATTGTAGATATGAAACTTTTACCGCTTGCGAACATTATTATTGAACCAGCAAAAATTCTCTTCTTAAACAATGCCTTGAACCATGGTATCTTTACTCCACTAGGTACTGAACAAGTTTTGGAAGTTGGTAAATCTGTTCTTTTCTTATTAGAAGCTAACCCTGGTCCAGGATTGGGGATCTTGCTAGCCTACGCATTCTTTGGAAAAGGTTCTGCTAAATCATCTTCTTGGGGTGCTATGGTTATCCACTTCCTTGGTGGTATTCATGAAATTTACTTCCCTTATGTCATGATGAAACCGGCACTATTCTTGGCAGCCATTGCAGGTGGTGTTTCAGGTACATTTGTTTTCCAAACTCTTGGCGCTGGTCTAGGTGCTGCGGCTTCTCCTGGCTCTATCTTTGCCATTTGGGGAATGGTTCCAAAAGGTGATGGCTACATCGGAAACTGGTTATCTGTTACGGCAGGGGTTTTAGCAGGTGCACTCGCTTCATTCCTAGTTGCTGCGATTATTTTGAAATCAGACAATTCAGAGGGTGATTCATTGGAGTCTGCTCAAGCAGCAACCAAAGCTGCGAAAGCTGCTTCAAAAGGTCAAGTGATTGAGGCAGTTTCATCTGAAATTTCAGCTGAATCAGTAAAACAAATTATCTTTGCTTGTGATGCAGGTATGGGAAGCTCAGCAATGGGTGCATCTCTCCTTCGGGATAAGGTTAAAAAAGCAGGATTGGATATTCCAGTAACCAACAAAGCAATAGCAAACTTGCAAGATACAGATTTTACGTTAATTGTTACACAGGAAGAATTAGCAAGTAGGGCTAAGCAACGCACTCCACGAGCTATTCACGTAGCTGTTGATAACTTCTTAACTTCACCTAAATATGATGAAATTATAGTTCAACTTCTTGGAAAATCTAATGGAGATTCTCCCAGGCAAATAGTTAAGCAAGTTGAAGAAGCTGTTGATTTAAATTACATTGACGAAGTTGTATTTGCATATGGAAAATCCCAAGGATCCGCAACGATGGGACAGGCAACATTAGCCTCCATTTTCAAAAATAATGGAATTCATATCCCAATTGCAACTGTTCATTTTGATCAATTAAATGAACATAATGCTAAAAATATACTCGTGGTTACAACCATTTCACAACAATCAACAGTTCAACAGGCTGCGCCAAATGCACAGTTATTAGTAGTTGATAGTTTGGTGACAACACCTGAGTATGATAAGATTGTTGCACGAATGCACAAGTAATTTATAAAAAAATGTAGTATAATGAAACTATGCTATTAACAAAACGTGAAGAACAACTGATGAAAGCTTTCCTCCAAGTAGGAAAGCTTTCATTGAAAGAAATGGCGGATATTTTACAGGTTTCCTCTCGGACTGTGTATAGAACAATTTCAGAATTAACAGACTTTTTAGCGAATCATGATATTGAATTGATCAAAGATGGAAAAAAATATTATCTATCTGGAGACTTGTCAGCTTTAGATGACTATAATACGATGGATTCCTATTCTACGAGCCAACGCTTGGAATATATGACCTATCAATTATTGACTCATTCTGAAACCATTACAAATGAGCAATTTCAAGAGCAGTTGTTTGTTTCAAATGTTACAGTAATACAAGATATTGCGACTATTGAAAAGCGATTAGCTGATTTTAATTTAATCCTGATTCGTCAAAAAGGGTACGGCATTCAGGGAACAATCAGTAAAAAAAGAAGGGTTTTGGCTATATTACTTGCTAATGCCATTTCGATACAAGATTTTTGGCAGGACGAGTATGAAAATTTTCCAATCCTACTAAATGAGCATGTACAGGTCTGCCGCCAGATATTTGAGAATTACCAAATGGATTTAGGGGAACTCGATTCAAAGCTCAAGCAATTATTGATTATTCTTTTAAGTTTAGCAGATAATCAAGGTGAATTGGAACACAGAGTTAATATTTCAAAAGAAGCATTGGATTTTTCCAAAAAAGTATTTATGGACTTGGCCCGTGCGAGCAAACAATTTTACAATATTCAAGAAATAACATATTTTGCAACTATTTTAGATGAGTTAATTATAAAGAGGCAAGAGGTTCCACTGTTTCGTGAACACTTTGATAGTAGTTTTTATTATAATATTTCTCAATTGATTGACTCTGTGTCTCGCTTTACAAAAATAGATTTTATCAAAGATAGGTTATTGTTCCCACTACTCTTTAATCATATTCGACTTAGTTTGGCGGTACCGATGCTGTTTCCAGATTTTGCAGCAACGAATGTAGCCTATCTAGCCACACAAAAAAATCCATTTTTGCATCGATTAGTTAGTTTAGTGATGCAAGATATCCTTCCAATTTACTTACATAATGAATATGAGTATCAACTTACCACATTACATTTTGCTTCAAGTCTTAGAAGGAGTCCAGATATTTACCCAATTCGACTATTGTTAGTAACAGACGATCGACAACTGACCACCAGTGTGTTAGTATCCAAGATAAAAAATATTGCACCATTTGTGGAATGGGTGGACGTTCAGAGTACTGCGAATCTTTCCCGATTAAATTTAGAGCACTATGACTATTGCTTATCTACGAAACCTGTGAAACAGGAGTCCATACATTTAATTTCAACATTCCCGAATACTCAGGAAATTTTGGAATTGCAAGCGACTTTGCAAGATATTCAAATTAATCGAACAGTCATTATTCGCGAGGATATAAGAGATGAAAAACATTATGATATCCAGACTTATCTAACGGCAAGTAGTCAGTTATTGCAATCATTTTATCTATCTCATATCGGGAACTTTCGGAACTTTCATGATGCAGTAACTGCAACAGTAGGTATTTTGGATTATGTTGAGGATAAAGAATACCTCACTGAGAAACTATTATCTAGATTTTCAATGAGCCCACTTGCAATACCAAAAACAAATTTGGCACTGATTCATACCCAGTCCAGTAAAGTATTACGGAGCCAATTTGTTATCGCAGAACTTGATAATACAGTACCAGCACTTTCAATGGATAATCAACAAGAGGATGTGCAACGGATACTTGTTATGTTAACGCCGAGTGGTGAAGCAGCAGAAATTAGAGAATTGATGACTGCGATTAGTCAATCAATCATTGAAAATAAATTATATACAGAAATATATAGAACTGGCAATCAGGAAATTATTTACCATTTGCTCAATTCAATATTTACTGAAACCATTAAGAAATTGGAGAACTAAAAATGGAATTTGACAAAAAACTTATTAAACTAAATCAAACATTTACAACAAAAGAAGAAGCAATTTGGTTTTGCGGACGGCAGTTAGTTGATGCTGGTTATGTTAATGAAGCTTACATTGATGCGATGATTCAACGAAACGAAGAGCTATCTGTTTATATGGGAAATTTTATTGCTATACCACACGGAACGGATGAAGCTAAAAAAGAAGTCCTATCTTCTGGAATTACGATTGTACAGGTACCAGCTGGTGTCAATTTTGGTACGGACGATGTACCGAAAATTGCGACTGTATTATTTGGTATTGCAGGTCTTGGTGATGAACATTTAAATATTATACAAAAAATATCAATATTCTGTGCAGATGTTGATAATGTTGTAAAATTGGCCGATGCTCAGTCAGAGGACGAGATTGTCGCCTTATTGAATAGTGTAGAGTAATGGAGTAGATAAATGAAAAAAGCAGTTCACTTTGGAGCAGGAAATATTGGACGTGGTTTTATTGGAGAAGTCCTATTTGAAAATAATTTTGAAATTGCATTTGTAGATGTTAATGAAACAATCATTAATGCACTAAACGAACGACATGCCTACGAAATTGAAATAGCCGAGGAAGGACAACGACACATTGCAGTTTCTGGCGTTCGAGGTATTAACAATCGACTTCATCCAGAATCAGTAGTTGAAGCCTTGTCTACAGCTGACTTAGTAACGACAGCAATTGGTCCCAATATCTTACCATTTATTGCAAATTTGATTGCTCAAGGTATTGAAGCTCGTCGACATGCAGGAAATACTCAACCTCTCGATGTTTTGGCTTGCGAAAATATGATTGGGGGATCTGCATTTCTTTTTGAAGAAATTAAAAAACATTTGTCAGAGGAAGGATTGACTTTTACAGAAACATTTGTTGGGTTCCCAAATGCTGCAGTAGACCGGATTGTTCCTGCTCAAAGTCACGATGATCCATTATTTGTTGTCGTCGAACCTTTCAACGAGTGGGTTGTTGAGACAAAAGGAATGAAATGTCCAGAATTAAGATTGAATGGCGTTCATTATGAGGAAAATTTGGAGCCATTTATTGAGCGAAAACTTTTTTCTGTCAATTCTGGACATGCAACATCTGCCTATACTGGTGCCCACTTTAGCGCAAACACAATTCTTGAAGCTCTTCAAAATCCAATTGTAAAAACCAAGGTAGAATCTGTATTAGAAGAAATTCGAAGCTTGTTGATTGCAAAATGGGGATTTGACGAACAAGCATTAGTTGACTATCATAAAATTATATTAAGTAGATTTGAAAATCCGTTCATTGTAGATGATATTGCACGAGTTGCACGCACTCCTATCCGAAAATTGGGCTACGACGAACGCTTTATTCGCCCAATCCGTGAGTTGCGTGAAAGGGGACTCTCTTATAAAAACTTACTTGCCACAGTAAGTTACATCTTTAGTTACTATGACGAAAATGATGAACAATCTGTCGAACTTCAACGACTTTTGCAAGAAAAATCTTTAACTGAAGTGGTAGAACAAGTAACTGGATTAACTGATCATGACTTGATTGCTGAAATCGTTGCAAGTATTCAATAGGAATGTTACAATCTGTTATGTTCTAACGAGCAGAACAGATATACACTATTCTATTTTAATTGAGGCTAGGCTCAGGCCTAAAGCCATTTCTCAGAGTTTGCTTCATTACCAACCTTCAAAGGTTCCATGAACCTAGATGTTTGGAAGTGAGGTGAACTCTTTTGTTCGGTCGAGTTCGTTCCCTCTTCCATTTTCGGGTCATAAGTAACCGCCCAATAACAAGGTATATTGTAACCGCCCAATAACAAGGTATATTGAATAAGGCTCCAAAGTCATGTCGACCCT
>CAZPYI010000137.1:0-5895 GCA_964590305.1 uncultured Streptococcus sp. | reverse complement strand
ATGTTGAAATGACTCTCCTTATTCAAATTCTAAGAAGAGTTTAAAAAGCAGTCAGTTAACTCTCGCTGCTTTTAGATTTTAATATATCATCTTGAATAGCAAAAAGTGCATCAGACATGCGTCCATAATATACTCCTTCGCTAAACCAGCGAAACAGAGGAATCATCTTTTTGCGTTTTTTTGTTAGGCTTTCTACTTCATGGTAGAAGGTAACTTCCAAAACATCATTTTTTTCAATTGTCTGATAACGAATGAGACTGGCGTCGAAAGTTGTTTCAATCTTTGCTACATAACAATCATAGCGTTTATAGTCAAGAATGGTGATAGTATTTTTTCCTTGATTTTCTCTGGTATAGCTGTAGGTCATTCCTTTCTTAATACCCTTAATGACTGTTCCATTTTGAGCTGTGTTAATAAACTTTGCAACTTCAGCTTCCAGATAATCATAAAATTCTTTCTGAGTTATAGTAAGGTTTCGTATTAATTTCATGCCATAAGTATATCATATTTCAAACGCGGGAAAACTGAGATTGTGAGATTTCAGTTTTTTCTTTTTTATGAAATACACATTTTTATTAATCAATACACAAGTGAGAAAATTGTTGGATGTCGTTATACACTAGCGAAGATTTTAAGAAAAAAAAACGAAAAGAAGGAGTAATGTCTTTTTTTCTTTAATTTAGTGTTTAATTTTAGGTAAAATACCTGTTCTAGAGTTTTTGACAGGGCTTTCAAAAATGCTAAAATAAAGGCATCAAAAATATATCAGGAGGAAAATTATGAGCGAAAATACTTCTTCAGAATTAATTGCGATGACCTTAATTGCGAATTCTGGTGATGCACGCTCTTTAGCATTTCAAGCTTTGGAGGAAGCTAAGGCGGGGCATTTTGAGGTTGCAGATGGGTTGATGAAAGAATCGGATGAAAAGACTAAAATTGCTCACCAGGCACAGACAGAGATTTTATTTGCTGAAGCAGGTGGAACTCGCTTGGAGTTAAATGTCTTAATGGTTCATGCTCAAGATCATCTCATGACTAGTATGTTGGCTGTCGAGATGATTCGAGAGTTTATTACACTTTATAAAACAAGATAGGAGAAAATCATGAAAATTTTATTGGTATGTGCAGGTGGAATGTCAACCAGTATATTAATGAAAAAAATGGCTCAATATTGGGCAGATCAAGGAAAAGAATTAGACATTAAAGCTGTAGGTTTAGCAGAATATCAAGATGTTTACCAGAATTATGATATTGTTCTCATGGGACCTCAAGTATCTTACAGGCTAAAAGAAGTGAAGGAAAATACAAAATTACCAGTAGAAGCGATTCCTTCTTTTGAGTATGCTATTGGAGATTGTCAAAAAATTATGAAGTTGGCAGAAAAACTCTACACAGAAAAATAAAATAGTTATTAAGAAAGGAAAAAACTATGGAATCTTTATTCAATAGTCCGATTATGATTAAGTTACAAGATTTTGGGCAAAAATTGGGGAGCAACAAGTTTTTATCAGCCCTTCAGGCAGCTATGATGTCACTCATGGGAATTATTATGGTGGGTGCTATTTCACAAATTATCACAGCAGTTGGGAATGAGACTCTATTGGGTCTCTTTCAAACAGGAGATACTGTTTATAATATTCTTTATCTTCCTTATGAATACACAATGAATCTTTTATCTCTCTGGGTGGTCGCTTTCTTTGCATTTAACTATTCTAAGAATTTGAAGATGAAATCACCACTTATGACGACAGTTGACTCTTTGGTTGTTTTTCTTCTAGTATCAGGAGCTATAGTGACAACAGAGGCAGGGCTTAAGACTATTGACATGACGTACTTAGGCGCTCAAGGGATGTTTATTGGATTTGTCATTGTCTTTGTCGTTGTTCAAATTGAGCATTTTTGTGCTGCTAAAAATATTCGTATTAAGATGCCTGATGTGGTGCCACCGTTCCTACAAGATGGGTTTTCGGCTATTATTCCATTACTATTTAGTGTAATCATTTTTCTAGCCACATCTGTTGGAGTATCGAGTCTCAGCGGTGGAGTGTATAATGTTCCTTCAGGTTTTATGGCTTTGATAGGTACTCCTCTAAATGCTTTAACTTCTGTACCAGGGATGTTTATCATGTGTACTTTTGCGGTTGTCCTTTGGTGCTTTGGTATTCACGGAACCATGATCTTAGTTCCTATTATCATGCCTTTAGGTATTCAAGCTTCCACCGCTAATGCAGCTGCTGCAGCTGCAGGTCAACCCTTAGTATTTTACCCAGTTGCTCTGTTTGCGGCTATGGCAATTGTAGGGGGAACAGGGAATACGCTTCCTTTAGCAATTCTTGGATTAAAGTCTAAATCGAAACAAATTAGTGCTGTTTCAAAAATTTCTTTAGTGCCTGGATGGTTCAATATCAATGAGCCTTTAGCTTTTGGGATGCCAATCATGTATAATCCTATCCTTTGTATTCCATATGTTTTGAATGTTCCAGTTGTCATGCTCTTAACTTATTTCGCTTACCAGACAGGATTTATCATTCCCGGTTGGATTGTTCTTTCAGCACTTCTTCCAATGGGATTCAGTTCCTATCTAACTACTTTGAACTGGAGAAATGCAATTTGGGATTACCTTATGTTAATTCCTTCTATGATAATCTACTACCCATTCTTTAAAGCTTATGAAAAACAACTCATTGCTAAAGAAAAAGCTATTGAAGAAGAAGAGAAGCAAGAATCTGAAGCAGTGATGGCTTAATATAAACACACAAAGAAAGGTATATAAAATGACAAGACAATTTCCAAAAGATTTTCTATGGGGTGGAGCGACCGCTGCCAATCAATACGAAGGTGGCTTTAATACAGGTGGCAAAGGGGTTAATACCTCTGACGTTCTGACAGCGGGTTCGCATCATAAAGCAAGACAGATTACTTGGGTGAACCCTGCAACTAAGGAAACTGGTAGCGTTGATATGGGCTTTGGAGGAGGTTTGAAATTTCCAGAAGGAACTATTCCCGCTGTGGTAGATGGTTATTACTATCCAAGCCATAAAGCAACCGATTTTTATGGCCACTATCAAGAAGATATTGCTTTGATGGCAGAAATGGGTTTTAAAACATTTCGTATGAGCATGAATTGGGCTAGAATTTTCCCAAACGGTGATGATAAGGAGCCAAACCAAACTGGTTTAGACTTTTATGATAACGTTTTTGATGAGTGTCTTAGGCATGGTATTGAACCTTTAGTGACCCTTTCACATTATGAAACACCTATTCAATTGACTTATAATTATGGTGGTTGGTTATCAAGAGATCTTATTCCAATTTTTGAAAATTATGCTAAGACTGTTTTTTCCTATTACCAAGGAAAAGTTAAGTATTGGTTGACCTTTAATGAAATCAATATTATGGAATGGAATCCTTTTATGGCAGGAGGAATGGTAGACTTTTCACCACAAGCGAAAGCACAGGGAGCACATAATCAATTTGTGGCATCAAGTTTAGCGGTGAAGGCAGCCAGAGGAATTAGTCCAGAGATAAAGGTAGGACAAATGTTAGCCTATCAACCGACTTATGCCTATACTTGTGACCCATTGGATCAAGTTGCCGTGATGGAGTCTAGTCAGACGAGTCTTTTTTATTCGGATGTTCAGACAGGAGGAAGGTATCCTGCTTATCGGTTGAAAAAATACGAGCGCGAAGGAATTGTCTTAGATGATAAACCAGAAGATTATGATCTTTTAAAAAAATACCCTGCAGATTTTTTAAGCTTCTCTTGCTATGGGTCATCTACCACAACAACTCATCAAGATATTATTGAAAAATCAAGTGGGAATTTTATGATGGGAGTTAAAAATCCTTATCTTAAAACTAATGCCTGGGATTGGGCAACCGATCCTCAATGTTTACGCTTAGCACTCAATACTCTTTATGATCGTTATCAAAAACCTGTCTGGATTGTAGAAAATGGTATCGGTTGGGCAGATATCAAGGAAGCTGATGGCAGTGTGCATGATGACTATCGTATTGATTATTTAAGACAAAATATCACTTCTATGCTAGATGCAATAGACATAGATGGGGTTGACTTGATGGGCTATACAATGTGGGGCTGCATAGATTTAATTTCGGCTGGAACAGGAGAGATGAAAAAACGCTATGGCTTTGTTTATGTTGACCGAGATGATCAAGGAAATGGCAGTTTAGAGCGAAGCAGAAAAGATAGTTTCTATTGGTATAAAAAAGTCATTACCAATCAAGGAAGTGACTTATCAGAATAAACTTTTTATCAAAGTTGAAAGAAACAGCTATCTCAAACTAAAGAGGAAATATGTAAAAAGGTAGGAATCTTAGGGTTCCTACCTTTTTTATAAAATGAGTGCTGTAATTTCATTATAAATGAAACTTAGAGATGGAATAGTTGTCTGTAAGTTATAATATTAGATATGGAATCATCCTGATGGAAAAATAGGGTTTAATGCTTTCTTGACTTGATAAAGTATTACTAGTTTAAAAATGGCTATGATTTTCTTGTAAGTTTGTTGAAACTAAAATTTTGTTAAGATTTGTTTCTAAAATCCAGACCGTTTTAGCAACACACTATGAAGAATACCTTTGATTTTTGATAAAGACTCAGAGAATAAAAGACTTGCTCCGATTAGAAATAGCGGTAAGAATTGGATGAGATAGCGACTTCGTCCACCTTCAAACAGTAAAAGGAATAAGAAGGCACCAATAAGTCCTACTCTGATGATTTGAACACTTTGAGTTCTATTTTTCCATCCAAAGAATATAAATGTTAATATTATCAACCAGATTAACTGAGAGATGAAGCGAAAATTTGCAATTTTCTCTCCGTAAATCAATAGATAATTTTCAAAAATACCCTTCACTCCATTTGCCTTTGGAATCTCTTGTCCTTGAATAAAGTGACCTTCCTTTCCCCAGGCGAAAGAGCCATCTGTCGTGTTATTAATTTGTTTTTTGAATAAAAATCTAAGGTAACCAATAGGTCCAAGTTTCTTTAGTCGATTGATGAGACTTTTTTTGGAGTAGGCTATTTTTTCACTTTTTGTTGCCAGTTTCCCCATCTCAAGAGCATCTTTTTCGTTGTATGCCCCATCACCAGAAATCCCCATGTTCATGAAATGAATAGCTGGAATAGCGCGTTCAGGGTTGACTTGGATTAGTGTTTGTTGGCCTATTTTTGTTTGAATGATACTAAATGAAGCAAGAAAAGTTCCCGTTGCTATTAAAGTAATTAGAGACATCTTGATTGTTTTGGATAGGGAAAACGTCTCGATTTTTAATAGATTAAGCAGTTCAATGATAGTGATTGCAATAGCAGGTATGATAGCAGATGGTTTTATAAAATAGGTAATACACAGAAAAATTGCAAAGAAAGCCAATGACAGACTTTTTTGCCAGAATGAATCACTTTTTTTAGAATAAAAATAGAAAAATAGAAAGCCTGACACAAAGGGGAGAACCCAAGTATCGGTATATGGAACGATAATCCAAGGGAAGAAACTGAAGAGAAGGAGATGAATATAGAGCGAAGTTGCTAGTTTTTCTTTAGCAATGACATAAGTAGAAGCAACAGAAAAAATAATTGAGATGTCAACCATGGCAACTGTTATCATATCGAAAAACAGCCATGATTTGACTTTGAATAAGTTGGAAAGCATATCCATGAAGAGAAGAATTGGCAGGTTATTGTAGTTCAAACTAAAGTAAGCTTTATTATTAGGGTCATCTGTGTTGCTCAAAGTATCAACTAGAGCAGAAACATCCCATCCAATTTTGGGGTGATAGATAGAGACAAATAACACTTGTAAAACAATCAACACCAAAAATAAGGTGACTGCTGTAACAATTTTATGTTTAATAAAGATAAAAGTAACTATT
>CAZPYI010000136.1:0-6009 GCA_964590305.1 uncultured Streptococcus sp. | reverse complement strand
GCAAAAATTAACTGAGATTATCAATCAAATTAGTTTTTAAACAATTATATAAAAAATTAGATTGTAATACTAAAAGCTGATTTGAACTCTTGTTTTTGTGCACTAGCCTAAAATTTAAATTGTAAGAACAAGAAAGCGTTATTGCTTATAGTTAGTTACCTTTATAGAAAGATGTTACAGATGAAGAAGAAAGTCCACGTTGTTCAACACACACATTGGGATCTGGAATGGTATTTTACTAATAACGAATCATTTATCCAACTTGTATATCATCTAGATGAAGTTATGCAAGCATTGGAACAGAATCAACTGGATTATTATTTATTGGATGGTCAGATGAGTCTATTAGATGATTATTTCCAAGTTTGTCCAGACCAAAAAGAAAGATTATCAAAATTAGTAAACTCTGGACGGTTACAGATTGGACCATGGTATACTCAAACAGATGAATTAATTGTAGCAGGTGAATCAATCGTTCGAAACTTAACTCTTGGAATGGATTTAGCGGATAGTCTTGGAGGATATACTAACATTGGTTACTTACCCGACTCCTTTGGACAAAGTAAAGATATGCCTAAAATATATAATGGGGTAGGTATTGAACGAACGGTCTTTTGGCGTGGAGTTCCTAAGGATGTAACCACTGATAGAGAGTTTAGCTGGGAGAGTGAAGACGGTTCAACTGTTTTAGCTTCAAATATTAAAGATGGGTATTTTATTGGTGTGGGCCTAATTTATGGGGATGATTGTCAAGGCTTAATAAATATTGTAGAGAAAGGTACGACTGGTGATGATATAGTACTGCCTGTTGGTGGGGATCAGCGCTTTGTTGATTTTAATTTGAGAGAACGTATCAATCTGTACAACGAAAAACTTGACAATTACGATTTAGTTGAGAGTACTTACGATCATTTCTTTGAAGACATTAAAGCAAATAGTCTCAGAACTATATCAGGGGAATTCATCTCTAGTTCAAATTCTAAAATTCATCGTTCTATTTATTCTTCCCGGTATGATCATAAATATTTTAATGATAAGGTAGAACGTCGCATGATTTACCATGCGGAGCCCTTGATGGTGATGGCAGAAAAGATTGGAATTCCATATAAAAAAGGTGTTTTAGATCGTATTTGGAAACTACTTGCTAAAAATCAAGCACATGATAGTGCAGGTGGTTGTAACAGTGATAAAACCAATAAAATAATTTTAGAACGATTTGTAGAAGCTGATCAGTTATCCTACTCATTAGTTGACTATTTAATAAGAAAAATTGCTGAATCAAGACCGATAGTTAAAGAGAATGATTTAACAGTTTTTAATCCATTACCTTGGAAAGTGAAAAAAGTAATACCTGTTACAATTTCTTCAAAGAGTCAAATGGTAACTATTTTGAATGAGGGCCAGCCCGTTTCTTCTGAAATCATTAAGACGGTCAAAGAGAATAATAGTTCTATTCGCAGGTTGAAATCTGAAATGGAAAACAGTAGTTATTATTTTGTCCATACTCTTTTTGTAGAGATTGATTTACCACCCTTCAATTTTAAGACATATCAAATATGTGAAAAAAACGAGGGGTATCGGATTACTAAAGATGAAAAAACAAGTATAGAAAACGAGACATATAGATTGACGTTTAAAGATGGAGAGGTTAATTTATTTTTAAAATCTAGAGGTCAGCTCATTTCAAATGTAATTCAGATAGAAGATAGTGGGGATGAGGGGGATACTTATGACTATTCACCACCATATAAGGATGATATTTATACTCTAGACTTTAAAAATGCAGATGCTCAAGTGTTGGAAGGAAAGCTTATTAATCAGATGATTCTGACGGGATATTGGTATGTGGCAAAAAATCTAGATGAAAGAGAACAGAAAAAAAGAACGCAAAAAATACCATATACCCTTACTATTGATTTAACGAGAGGGTCTAAGAGCATCTCTTGTCATTTGGTAATTGACAATAAAGCTTCGGATCATCGGATGAGAGCCTTGATTAAAACACCATTTAAAAATGATTATTCCTATACTGACACACCATTTGGAACGGTTGAACGCATTATTGAGGACCCTCATATTCATGATTGGAAAGAATTTGGTTTGAGAGAAGAACCAACTACCATTTTTCCGATGTTACATTATGTAAATACCCATGATAAAAAAGGTAGTATGACTGTATTTTCTAAAGGAATTAAAGAGTACCAATTGGTTGGTGAAGCATTTGGAAAAATAGCCTTAACTCTGTTTCGTTCTGTGGGATTTTTAGGGCGACCGGATTTGATCCGTCGTCCAGGCATAGCTTCAGGAAATGAATTCAAATATATAGCGACACCGGATAGCCAAGTGCAAAAAAGTATGACTTTCAAGTTCTCGATTCAGTTTGACGATAGATATGAACCAGCAAAATTAAGTAAAAATTATTTAGATTACGCCTTATCTTTACCATTTTATCAAATTCAAGAGATAAATCGTTTTACAACAACATTGAAATATTTTGTATCAAATCGCCTGACTAACTTTAAAGAACTTGATATTGGTTTGAAACTTTCTAGCGATACCTTGGTTTTTAGTTCATTAAGGAAATCGACTGAACAGGCAGGATTTGACTTACGCTTGTATAATCCAGATATGAGCAACAGTGTTGAAGGAGGAAATTTATCTTTTAACCAATCTGTAAAATATGAGCTTGTAAATTTAAAAGGTCAGCCAATTAGCAATCGTGAAGAAAGTGATACGATTGATTTAGGAGTGTTTAAAGCAGGTGAAATAAAAACATTCCATATTGTATAGTAAAGGACACTCAATCATGCAAGAAGATATATTTATTCTAATTGAATCTTATCGAAGGGATTTGACAGATGTAGAGCAAGTGATTGCTGATTATTTTTTAAGTAGGAAAGCACCGATTAGAATTGATCAATTGGCAAAAAAACAGGCCGTTTCAAAAGCATCTATTACTCGTTTTTGTAAAAAAATTGGTCTCAACAATTATAAAGAATTAATTTTTCTTTACAAACTATCATTAGAAAAAGAAAACAATCAGCAATCGGTAGCATCGCTAGTGACATCTGTATACCATTCTCTTGCAACCAGAAGCGACAGTACTTATTCAGAAAAAAATGTTGACGCTTTTTGTTCCTACATCCATAAATATAAAATTATTCATTTTTTTGGCAAAGGATTCAATTCCTATGCAGGTATGGATTTTCAATTTAAGTTTTCTAGGTTTAGAAAATACGTGCGAATCATCTCGGATGGCAATTCCATTGCTCTTTCAGCAAATTTTGCAGGGACAGATGAATTGATTGTTGTTTCGAGCCTAAGAGGAGAAGATGAAGAATTATTGAAAGCAATGAAAGTGTCCAAAGAAAGTGGTGTAACTGTCCTATTAATTACCTCTAACCAGCATTCTCCATTGATACAATATGCAGATGTTACTTTATTTGCCGCAGGATTTACCAGAAATGAATCTTTGGGAAATATTTCTCCTCAAGTTCCTATCTTAATCCAATTAGATATGATTTACGAAAGGTATATTTACTTATACGCGGAATCTTTTCACAAATGGATTGAGTCCGAAACAATACTTCACAAGTAAAGGATATAATAATGAAGATGAAACAATTTCCAGAAGGTTTTTTATGGGGAGCAGCTATGTCTGCTCCACAAACAGAAGGACATAGCCTGACTGATAATAAATCAGCGTCCACTTGGGATTACTGGTTTTCAACAGAGCCTGAGCAATTTTATCAAAATCAAGGCCCAGCAAATACATCAAACTTATATGAATTATATGAAGAAGACTGTCAAAGAATGTCAAAAATTGGATTGAATTCTATTCGTACATCTATCGCATGGACTAGGCTATTGCCAGATGGCAAAAATATAAATCCAAAAGCTGTTACTTTTTATCGTGATTTTTTTCAAAAAATGTTAGATGAGGGAGTAGAGCCGATAGTCAATTTATTCCACTTTGACATGCCCATGTGGTTGATGGAAAAAGGGGGATGGGAGTCTAGAGAATCAGTTAGTGACTTTGCTTTTTATGCAAAAGTAGCTTTTGAAGAGTTTGGTGACTTAGTTAAAAAGTGGTCAACATTCAATGAGCCACTTGTTCATATAGAATGTGGGTATCTTTACAAATTTCATTATCCAGCACTGGTTGATTTTAAAAAAGCTATTCAGGTTGGCTACCACACCTTAATGGCGCATACATTAGCAGTTAAGGCTTTTTGTGAAATCCTTCCAGAAGGGCAGATTGGAATTATTTTAAATATTTCACCCAGTTATGCACGTAGTGCTAGCACAGACGATATAAAAGCAAAACAAGCATCTGATCTACTAAATATTAGCAGCTTTCTTGATCCAGTGATAAAAGGGGAAATACCACAAGAATTAATTTCTTTATTAAAAGAAAATGACTTATTACCAACTATAAATAGTGGTGATAAAGAATTAATTGCGGAAAATACTGTAGATTTTATTGGATTGAATTATTATCAGCCACGTCGAGTAAAAGCACCAATAGATTTTCAAAAGCCTGCTAAAATGCCAGAAGATTTTTATCTTGCTTATGATTGGCCTGAAAAAAAGATTAATCCATATAGAGGATGGGAGATTTTCCCGCAAGCACTATACGACGTTGCCATAATGATGCGAGACAAGTACAATAATATTCCTTGGTATGTTAGTGAAAATGGAATGGGAGTAGCTGAAGAAGACAGGTTTATGGATGCTAATGGCGTCATTCAAGATGATTATCGGATTGATTTTATGAAAGAGCATTTAGATTATCTTTATAAAGGTATCCAAGAGGGAAGTAGCTGTTTTGGTTACCATAGTTGGACATTTATTGATTGTTGGTCTTGGCTGAATGGTTATCGCAATCGATATGGTTTCTATCGGGTTGATTTGTCTAACCACTACCAACGCTCACTGAAAAAAAGTGGTCTTTGGTATAAAGAGACAGCGCAGAGAAATGGGTATTAAAATAGAAGGGTGTAATTATAATGATAGCCGTTTTTGATATTGGCGGTACAACAGTAAAATATGGATTGTTTCAAGACTGTCAGTTAAGCCAAGTTTCTCATTTCAAAACACCAGACTCTTTTGAAATGTTGAAGCAAAGCATGAAAAATGCATTAGATAGCTTTGCTTGTGTGGTCGAAGGTATAGCAATTAGCGCACCAGGGGCAGTGAATGAAGAGAAAAGAAGGATAGATGGTATCAGTGCTGTTGACTATTTGCATAAACGACCAATTTTTGATGAATTGGAAGCGTATTTCAAGCTACCCGTGACGATTGAAAATGATGCAAATTGTGCAGGGATTTGTGAAATGCAGATCGGTGCAGGAAAAAAATTCAAACAGGCAGTCTTTATTGTCCTTGGAACAGGTGTAGGAGGAGGAGTGTTTGTTAATAGAAGATTATATAAAGGAGCCCATCTTTTTGGCGGTGAATTTGGATTGATGAAAGGGCGAAAAAATACAATTTTGAGTCAAAATGGGACAGCAGTTAAAGCTGCCTTAAAATACTCCGAGCAAATTGGATATACAATTGATGGAAGAGAACTCTTCAGTCGAAGTGCTGAGGCAGATCCGTTGGCGCAAAACTTATTAAATGAAATGTATGAGGATATTGCAGAAATGCTTTATAATGTACAAGTTTCGCTTGATCCTGAAGTTATTATTTTAGGCGGCGGTATTTCCGCCAGAGAAGAGATTTCCAAAGGAATTAGTCAATCTTTGAAAGAGAAGCTTCAAAAAGAGGGAATTAGTGAAATCATGCCTCAAGTTCTCTGTTGTTACTATAAAAATAATGCTAATTTACTTGGTGCAGGTTTGAATTATTTGGATCACTTAAAAACGCAGTAGCAGGAGATTAAAGAGATGCTTGCAAATGTTAACCCTATCTTTAGAATTTGTATTATACGTTGTATCATTTAGAGAAAAGACTGTTTGATAAAGTATTGCTTTGGAAGGTAGATTGAATAATAGTGCTTTTTGTTTA
>CAZPYI010000135.1:0-6090 GCA_964590305.1 uncultured Streptococcus sp. | reverse complement strand
TTTTTTATATATCAACGGAGGATAAGATAAATAATCTCACTAACAAGCAAAATTATTTACATAAATTAAATTACGCAAAAAAACAAATAACAGTTAATCCATCCTGAACTCAACAGTCCTTTTGAATTAACTATCTTTCTGATATAATAAGGTATCAAAACTATTAGAAAGATTTAAACCATTTTTTGGTTGAAGTAAAGTTGGTGTACTCGGCTAACTTCTACTTTAGGAGGTATTGGTGTATTGTCTCAATCTTATATTAATGTTATCGGTGCAGGTCTTGCTGGAAGTGAGGCGGCTTATCAAATAGCAAAACGAGGAATTCCAGTTAAGTTGTATGAAATGCGTGGTGTAAAATCTACACCTCAGCATAAAACAGATCAGTTTGCAGAACTAGTTTGTTCAAATTCTTTACGAGGAGATAGCCTGACAAACGCTGTCGGTCTTCTCAAAGAAGAAATGCGTCGTCTTGACTCGGTAATCATAACCGCTGCAGAAAACACACGTGTCCCTGCCGGAGGTGCACTGGCAGTTGATCGTGATAGTTTTTCACAATTGGTTACTGAAACAGTAATGAATCATCCACTTATTGAAGTTTTACGTGATGAAATCACCGAAATTCCTGAAGACGCTATTACAGTTATCGCAACTGGCCCATTAACAAGTGATGCTTTAGCAGAGAAAATTCATGCCCTAAATGGAGGAGATGGCTTTTATTTTTATGATGCTGCAGCACCAATCTTAGACAAGGCTTCTATTGACATGGAAAAAATTTACCTTAAGTCACGCTATGATAAAGGCGAGGCGGCTTACCTGAACTGTCCCATGACTAAGGAAGAATTTCTTGCTTTTCAAGAAGCACTGATTACTGCTGAAGAAGCGCCTCTCAATACTTTTGAGAAAGAAAAGTACTTTGAAGGGTGCATGCCTATTGAAGTCATGGCAAAACGTGGCTTTAAAACCATGTTATACGGTCCTATGAAGCCAGTTGGTCTTGAGTATCCAGAAAGTTATCAAGGTCCTCGTGACGGCGATTATAGGACTCCCTATGCAGTCGTTCAACTGCGACAAGACAATGCCGCTGGTAGTCTATTTAATATTGTTGGTTTCCAAACCCATCTAAAATGGGGAGAGCAAAAACGCGTTTTCCAAATGATTCCTGGACTTGAAAACGCTGAGTTCGTTCGTTACGGAGTGATGCATCGTAACTCCTATATGGACTCTCCAAATCTCTTGGAACCTACCTTTGCTAGTCGAAAAAATCCAAACTTGTTTTTCGCTGGTCAAATGACTGGAGTTGAAGGATACGTTGAATCTGCAGCCTCAGGACTTGTTGCAGGAATCAATGCTGTCAAACGATTTAATCAGGAAGAAGCAGTAGTATTTCCTCAAACTACAGCAATCGGAGCGTTGCCACACTATATTACACACGCAGACAGCAAACATTTTCAACCAATGAACGTGAACTTTGGAATTATCAAAGAATTGCAAGGTCCACGAATTCGTGATAAAAAGTCACGTTATGAAAAGATAGCCGAAAGAGCCCTAACAGATTTAGAAGCATTTACTGCTTATTAACTTTTTTAAGAGCAGCTTGTCAAAATAAACAAAAAGAGCTGTGAGCTCTTTTTGTTTATTTTGGTGTCACATCTTTGCGAGTTTTTTCTTTTTTATCAAAAAATGATTTTGCACCCGTTAAAGACTCTGCAACTTTTTTAGTCAATTGCTCTGATTTTTCTCTTTTTTGAGTCTCTATGATAGCTGAAGCATTAATAGCACGTTGATCTAAATAATAAAGCTTTACTAATGAACCGATTTTAGCTCTTTTAGTCCGTGGATGCACTTTAATCACTTGATTAGCAGTAAGAGTGGCGTATTTTACCTGTGGATTTTCAAGTATTTCACGTACAACAAATCCTTGATTTTCTAAAAGTTTTTTGGCATCCTTAATATCTAGATGTACAACATTATCTAGCTCAATTAATGAGTCACTATGATCATGATGTCTCTTGAGTTCATTTTCAATGATAGGTCTCGTGTTATCAATAGCTCTACCAATAATCTCTGTGGTATCAGGTAAAACTGCAATTACTTTTCCAACAGCTCCGAGAGCCTTTGTCCATTTTTTCGATTTAGTCATAGAATCTCCCTTTACTGAAATCTTTTCTATATTATAACAAAAAGCTTTTAAAAGCCCTTAAATAAACCTTACAATTTTGTAAGATTCTAAGTTAGGACTGTAAGATAGCAAACTAATTATTTCAGTAAAATATAAGTATAAACAAAACAATTATTGTTGTAACAGAAAAGAATAATACCTGTCAACAATAATTATGACTTATTTTATTGGAGGAGTCTTTCATGAACGCAGAAGTTTTACAAAGTACAATTGACTTGTACAGCACAATCACAATTATACTAATTATTGCTATAGGTGTTACAGGATTAGCACTTTGGTATTGGTCTGGTCAAAGATAACAGAAATAGTATTCAAATACTATTTATAGAAAATGATACTACAAAAATGAATTTCTGCCTTTTCGAAATATAAAAGGTATTATAAAGATGGAGATATATGATGTTATTAGAAATTAATCACTTAGAAAAAGTTTTTCGGACACGATTTTCAAAAGAAGTCACTCGTGCACTTCAAGATGTGGATTTTAAAGTTGAGGAAGGCGAATTTATCGCAATTATGGGAGAATCTGGTTCTGGTAAGACCACACTTCTCAATATCTTAGCGACTTTGGAAAAACCCACTAGTGGATCTGTCATTTTAAAAGGTAAAGATATTACTAAAATTAAAGAAAGCAAATTGGCTGAATTTCGTCTTAAAAATTTGGGATTTGTTTTTCAAGATTTTAATTTATTAGATACGCTGTCTGTCCAAGACAATATTTTTCTTCCTTTAGTTATTGATAGGAAAAAATATAAGGAGATGGAGAGTCGTCTAAATCAAATAGCTCCTAAGTTAAGTATCCAAGACCTTCTCCAAAAACGTCCCTTTGAACTTTCCGGAGGGCAAAAACAACGTGTGGCTATTGCACGCGCCCTGATTACTAATCCACAAATTTTGTTAGCTGACGAGCCTACAGCAGCACTTGATTACCGTAATTCTGAAGACTTGCTAACCCTTTTTGAGACAATAAATGAAGGTGAACAAACCATACTAATGGTAACTCATTCCGCCAATGCGGCAAGCCATGCAAAACGTGTTCTTTTTATTAAAGATGGACGTATCTTCCATCAAATCTATCGAGGAAATAAGACAAATCAAGCATTTGCTAAAGATATTTCATTAGCTATGAGTGGTCTTCTAGGAGGTGAGTAGGATGTTTTATGTCAAACTTGCTTTAAACAATCTCCGACAATCTTTTAAAAACTTTGCTCCCTTTTTCCTTGTCAGTGTGACGACTTTTGTTTTTTCAAATATCACACTTCTTATCATGCAAAGTCCGACTTCCAAAACAATGGGGTTAGGGGTCATGGCTTTAGGATTAGCCTATATTGTACTCAGTATTCTTTCAGCAATTCTCTGTCTTTATAGTTATAATTTTTTACTCAAACAACGCAATCAAGAGTTCGGTCTCTACAATATCTTAGGGATGAACAAGCGGCAAATCACTGGCCTTTCGACTATCGAACTCGGCATATCTTACCTTATTACTGTTGTACTTGGTAGTCTTTTAAGCGCAGTATTTTCAAATTTTTTCTACATTATTTTTGTCAATCTTATAAATTACGATGATCTCAACTTCAAACTTTCTCCATCAGCATTTGTGATTACCAGCGCTTTATTTGCAGTCATCTTTTTAGTTTTAGAAATAGTTAATATCATCTATATTCGTAAGACTTCGGCTCTAAATCTATTCAACAATCAAAGCCAAGGGGAACGAGAACCTAGAGGAAATATCATTCTAGCAATTATCAGTATTTTGACAATTGGTTATGGTTACTATCTGTCTGTTTCTTCTGGTAACACTAGTGCCATCTTAGCAATCACTCACTTTTTCCAAGCTATTCTATTAGTCATCGTTGGTACTTACCTTTTCTTTATTAGTTTCATGTCTTGGTACCTAAAATTACGTCGTAAAAATAAAAATTATTATTACAAACCAGAACATTTTGTGACCCTTTCTCAAATGATTTTCCGTATGAAGCAAAATGCTGTAGGCCTAGCAAATATCACACTTCTTGCTATCATGGCCTTTGTAACCATCTTCTCAACAATTGCTCTTTATAGTAGCAATGAAAATCTTGTCAAAGCAAGTTACCCCAAAGAATCAGTAGTGACTATAAGTAATGTCAGTAATCGTCAAGAAGCAGATGACGTTTTTCAAAATAATGTGTTGACACCGCTAAAAACTACTGATGGAAGTACAAATGCGAAATTCACGACCTATATGATGGTTAACTTTACAGTAAATTTTGATCAAAAAAACAAGGCAATTACCGTTGACAAAGATATTGTCTCACCAAGCTCTTATGATACTTTTTCTGGCAATGTTGGTATATTAGAAGTTATGACCCAAGATGATTTTCGTGCAGCGGGTAATAAACTTTCTACTCTTTCAGAAGGAGAATTGGCGTTTTATAATTTAAGTCAAGATAATCCAACGAACTTCAAATCGTTGAACTGGTTTGGAGCAGACTATAAAAATATCCATCACATTAATGCAGTTAATAATATTGAACTTATCAATAGTGCTATTCCTGCAGGTATACTTATTGTCTCAAATGATGAAGCTCTTGAAAATATGAGGACTGTGTATAATCAATATGCTAATTATCCGATGAGCTATACATTTTCAGCATTAGCTGATTTAGATAAGCAAAATGATCAAATACTTAAACAGATTGCAAGTGCTAATAATAGCGTTCTGTACTCCAATGAGCAGGGTGTCTCTGCAACATACTCAACTGCAGCAGAATACCGAACACAAGTTCTACAAATGAGTGGAGGTTTTCTCTTTACAGGTTTTGTTCTCGGAATTGCCTTCTTACTTGGCGCAGCTCTCATTATTTACTACAAGCAACTATCAGAAGGAACACAAGATAAACGCTCGTATAAGATTTTACAAGAGGTTGGTATGAGCCTTAATCAAGTAAAGAAAACAATCAACTCACAAATTATCTTAGTCTTCTTTATGCCTTTACTTGTTGCTATAGTACATTTTGTTTTTGCACTTCCAATCCTTAGAAAACTATTACTTTTCTTTGGTGTCACTGGTGATCAATTCATCTATACTGTTTGCGGATTAACAATTTTAGGGATATTAATTATTTATTTCATCATTTATAAATTAACAAGCAGAACATATTATAAAATCATCGAAAGATAGAATGAGTGGCGATTTTTCGCCACTTTTTTGGTACAATATTTTTATGAACAAACAAGGAAAAATCTATATTATTGAGGACGACGAGACCATTGTCTCACTCTTAAAAAAATATCTCAGTAAAAACTATGAGATTTCTAGCGTTAGCAATTTTCGATCCATTAAACAAGAAGTTGAAGAAATAAAACCTGATTTAATCTTGATGGATATCTCATTACCCTATTTCAACGGTTTTTATTGGACAACTGAAATTCGCAAAACTATGACAATACCTATTATCTTTATTTCCTCTAGTGATGATGAGATGGACACTGTGATGGCGCTTAATATGGGAGGAGATGATTTCCTTTCTAAACCATTTTCATTAACAATACTGGACGCTAAGATTTCTGCTTTTCTAAGGAGATCACAGCATTTCACAAGTGATGTTTTTAGAATCGATGATTACACACTGTCTCGTGATGGTATATTTTCGAATGGAATAACTCAAGTAACCCTATCACCCACTGAAAATAAGATTTTAACCATACTTTTTAATCAAGAAGGTAATGTGGTCGCTAAAGATGACTTGTTAGAAAAACTATGGGAGAATGAAAGTTTTATTGATCAAAACACACTCAGCGTCAATATGACACGCTTGAGAAAAAAGATACAACCGCTTGGATTTAATCGTATTCATACAGTGAGAGGAGTTGGGTATTTACTCAAATGATTTGGAAATTTTTAAAAGAATATATTTTTTGTCATTAAT
>CAZPYI010000134.1:0-6134 GCA_964590305.1 uncultured Streptococcus sp. | reverse complement strand
ATCCTTTTTGTGTTAATGTTTGGAAAAAATGTTCAGTGATATCTTCTCGGTCAAATTGTCTAATTAATTTCTCTGGAATAGAAGCCACTTCAAAGACTAGAGGGACATCATCGGCATAGCGGATACGTTCCATTCGAATCACGTAATCCGTTGCTTGTAGCTGTAGTCGCTGAATCTCAGTCTCGCTCGCCAGTTTTTTTTGATATGAAATAAGTTTAGAGGACGGTGTTTTTCCTTGTGAACGAATAATCTCTGTAAAGCTAGTGGTTCCTCGCATCTTTTCTTGCACTCGATCACTAGCAACATAGGTTCCACTACCAATACGACGCTCAAGGATTCCTTCTTCTACCAATAAAGTAACAGCTTGACGAAGTGTCATACGACTTACCTTGTATTCATCTGCTAAGTCTCGTTCACTTGGTAACCGTTGACCAATTTCCCACAGACCAGTATCTATTTCTTTTTTAATGGCGTCGTGAATTCTTATATACGCTGGAATCATCCTTATCTCCTCGTTTGCTTACTATTTTATTAGTTTACCATATTTTCAAGAAAATATCAGAGCACTACTTTAACGGCTTTTAATTTTGGAAAGGTTTACAAAATCTATATGAGAAAAAATCACTTTACCTTTTCCAATTACTACTGCTAAAACGTCTAAAATATGCTACAATAAATTAAATCTAGTTAGCCACAAGGCTGACTTTTACAGAGAGGGTAAAAATGACTGACAATTCTATTTTGAATGATGTTCAAAAAATCATCGTTCTTGATTATGGTAGCCAATACAACCAGCTGATTGCGCGCCGTATCCGCGAGTTTAAAGTTTTTTCTGAACTAAAAAGCCACAAGATTACTGCCGACGAGGTACGTGCTATCAATCCAATTGGTATTGTACTATCAGGCGGTCCAAATTCTGTTTATGCAGATAACGCTTTTGGTATTGACGAAGAAATCTTCGAGCTTGGTATCCCTATTTTGGGAATCTGCTATGGTATGCAACTACTAACCGATAAACTCGGTGGTAAAGTTGTTCCAGCAGGTCAAACTGGGAACAGTGAATACGGGCAATCAACTCTACATCTTGAATGTGAGTCTAAACTTTTTGCAAATACTCCTAAAGAACAAACCGTTCTTATGAGTCATGGAGATGCTGTTACAGAAATTCCTGAAGGCTTCCATTTGGTTGGTGATTCTGCCGACTGCCCTTATGCTGCTATTGAGAATACAGAAAAGAATATTTACGGTATTCAGTTTCACCCAGAAGTTCGTCACACTGTTTTTGGAAATGATATTTTGAGAAACTTTGCTTTTGAAATCTGTGGTGCCAAAGGTGATTGGTCAATGGACAATTTCATTGACATGCAAATTAAGGAAATTCGTGAAAAAGTTGGTGATCGGAAAGTTCTTCTTGGACTTTCCGGAGGCGTTGATTCATCCGTTGTTGGTGTTTTACTACAGCGTGCAATCGGTGACCAACTAACATCTATTTTCGTTGATCATGGACTTCTTCGTAAAAATGAAGGTGACCAAGTCATGACAATGCTTGGTGGTAAGTTCGGTCTTAACATTATTCGTGTTGACGCAGCTAGCCGCTTCCTTGATTTACTTTCTGGTGTTGCTGATCCAGAGAAAAAACGTAAAATCATCGGCAATGAATTTGTTTATGTCTTTGATGATGAAGCGAACAAACTTAAAGGCGTTGATTTCCTTGCTCAAGGAACACTTTACACAGATGTCATCGAATCTGGAACTGAAACGGCACAAACGATCAAATCCCATCACAATGTCGGTGGACTTCCAGACGACATGCAATTTGAGTTAATCGAACCTCTCAACACACTCTTTAAAGATGAAGTACGTGCTCTAGGAACTGCTTTGGGCATGCCTGATGAAATTGTCTGGCGCCAACCTTTCCCTGGACCTGGACTCGCTATTCGTGTTATGGGAGAAATCACCGCAGAAAAATTAGAGACAGTTCGTGAGTCAGATGCTATCCTTCGTGAAGAAGTTGCAAAAGCTGGACTTGATCGTGATATCTGGCAGTACTTCACTGTCAATACTGGTGTCCGCTCTGTTGGTGTTATGGGAGATGGGCGTACCTACGACTACACCATCGCTATCCGTGCTATCACTTCTGTCGATGGTATGACAGCTGACTTTGCTCGTATTCCTTGGGATATTCTTCAAAAAATATCTGTCCGCATAGTCAATGAAGTTGACCACGTCAACCGCATCGTCTATGACATTACAAGTAAACCACCAGCAACAGTTGAGTGGGAATAGTCGCAGGAGAGTCAGAAATCCTTGTATACCAAGGGTTTCAGGCTCTTTTTATTTTACCATTGCACTTTCATTGCACTTTTTCTTTTCTGTCCGTCTTAGATAATCAACGGTAAATTGGTTTCTAGGCGACGTATCAAAGTTTTGTTTGGCTGGTTCAAAATCAATCACACCATTCAATTTATCTGCTACTTGAAAGTTGCTGTTCGGATATAAGTGTCCATAGGTTCCTAAAGTTGTTTCAATGTCTTCATGCCCAAGACGCTCCTTGATAATCAAGGGGTTTTCTCCCATACTGATTAAGAGCGAGGCATGAGAATGACGCAACGCATGGATTCGGATACGGTGAACACCTGCTTTTTTGGCATACCGTTCAATGGCATGTGCGATGGTATACTTCTGCGTAGGAATGCCGTTGTAACTCATAATAAAGCCTGTTGTAACCACTTTCTGTTGAACATTTCGCCATTCCTTCAATAGAACCAAGGTGGTTTTATCAAGTACAATGTGGCGCACGCTGGCTTTGGTTTTCGGTTCCGTAAAGCGGTAATCATTTTGATTCTTGTAATAGAGTGATTTATCAATCGACAAGACACCTGTTTCAAAATCAAGGTCATCCCACTGAATCGCTGTTGCTTCACCAATCCGCATACCTGTCATAAATAACAACCACAAGGACATGAACAGAAAGTGTTGATAAAAGTCCTCTTTGTAAATCAATGAAATGACTTTCTCAAATTCTTCTTTTGTCCAGAAGTCCACTTCTTGTTTTTGTTTCTTCACATTACCGATAATCTTTGACGGATTTGTCAACGCAATGCCAAGAATAACGGCTCGATCCATAGCGAGTGAGAACAAACCTTGTATTGAACGCACATAAGAAGGTTTTAAGTTCGTCGAAAGTTTTAGTTGCCATTTTTGAACATGGATAGGCTCAATATCACATACTGCCAGCTTATAAAAGTAGGGAAAGTGTTTTAAGACACTGTTTAACCGATTCTCATACGTCCGCATTTTCACCTTTGAACGATACCATGGAAGAAACAATTCTTCCACATACTGTTTGAATAGCATTTTATTTTCTGAGGCTTCGAATTCATCAGGCTTCATCAACAAGAGCTTGTAGTATTCCTCTTTGGCTTCTTTCTTTGTTTTAAATCCGCTTTGATACTTTTGGATCTTCTTACCATTCTCAGCATAACCAAGATTTGCACGAAAATAATACGTGCCATCTTTGCTTTCTTAATAGGGTCTTTCGCCATAGTTTTTACTCCTTACCGTGCAAAAACTAATCAGACCTGTTTTTCTCTACAAAATGAATTCCTAGAAGTTCTTCGACAGCTTCACGAGGCACTCTGTCCAATTTTCTGGATTGATAATACGTATGACCTTTTGAGATCATCAGCTCTTTTGCCTGTTTAATAATATCCGCCGAAAAAGAATTTCCATATCCTAGCGCAACTAAGTCCTTTTTAGTGACTGTAATCATTCTAGCTCCTTTCCATTGTAGGCTAGGAAAACTCCAATATTCACCTACAATTATACCAAATTTTTAGTAAAGGTGTGCTTCTATCCAAAGAAGAATGGAAGCACACTTTGTTTATTTTTTTAGATTTTCTAGCAATCGAACAGCTTTAGCAAAGCTCACGGGAATTTCACCCTTGCATGGTTCTCATGCAACTGTACTCATTACCTGCGACGCTTTTAACGCTCGGGCTGTGACGATACAGGCGTATCATTATCACGATAAGAATGTCGTCGCTAACAATCCTGCTAAAGATTGCTTCTCGGATCACTAACATAAATCGCTCGCTATTTTCATAGGTCGTGGCGTGTCTGTCCGTTGGCTCTTTTCTTATCGAAACGGATTCGATTGCTTTATTCAGTTTTCAAAGGACATAGGCTTAGTCGCCTATCAAAACATACTGAATGTTCAATATGCTTTGATAGAGGAATCAACCTCCCAAATCGGGAAGTGTGGAACGCAAGACCGCACTTCCACGAAAGGGGATATATGTCACTTAATTTCAAATGACAAAATCTTTGTAATTAGCTTTGTTTTCATTCTTCCACGTAAGACCTCGTCAACAACCATACTTTGATGCCCGTATTCATCTTTCATGAGACGGAGGGAACGCTTTGTTATGTAGCCCTTGTAATGATTCAATATCTGGTTAATTGCCTCCGTATCGGCGTCCGTTGCCTTCACAATAAGAGAAAAGGGAGTCATGGGATACTGTGTTTTCATATTTCAAGTTCCTCCATAAACTTTTTCATTAAAACAAGTCCGCTGGTTCTGTTCCGATAGACCGTTGAACGATTCAGTTTCAAAAGATCGGCAATCTCTGAATCACTCATATCCATAAAGTAAAACAGCAATAGAATTTCACGTTTCTTCTCTGGTAAATTGCGCAATGCTTCACTTAATAAATCATTCTCAACACTTACCGATAATCCATTCAGCGTAAAAATTTGGAAGTCAGTAGAACGTTCATCTTTTGCAGCAAACTGATTGACAAGGTAATCGCCAACATCAGAAAAGGATACTTCATGTTTTGCAAGTCGTGAAAGATGCTTGAAGTAATCTTTTCTCTCGCTTTCGATAGCCTTCTTGCAGATATAATCGAACTGATTTTCTATCGTTGTTTGAAAAGAAGATGGTTTCATGTTTCTCACCCCCTTTCTGTCTAGGAAAGGAAATGAGCCTCGCTCTTATATCTCCTTTCACTCTTAGTCCCGACATGAAAGGGGGATTTGTTGCGTTTCAGCTCAACAAATTATAAAAAAGCACACGAACAGATAAAAATTTCTGTTCATGTGCTTTTAGTTTTTTGTGATTTTTTTAATTCTCAAACTCTTAATTCTATATTATTCCCAAATATCAAGTTTTCTAGATTTAGCATAAAATTTTTTATCTTTCTCCCCGATTTCTCGAATGATTTTGCAGGGATTTCCATACGCTACTACATTTTCTGGTATGTTTTTGGTTACAACACTTCCAGCACCGATCACTGAATTTTTGCCAATAGTTACACCCGGTAGAATCGAAACATTGGAGCCAATCCAAACATTCTCTTTTATGACTACAGGAAGATTATAAACATAGTTATTTTCCCTTAAAATAGGTAAAATCGGATGTCCAGATGTAGCAATAACCACATTAGGTCCAATCATACAATTGTCGCCAACGTATATACTCGTATCATCAACTAAGGTAAGATTAAAATTGCAATAGATACCACTTCCAAAATGTACGTTTTTACAACCCCAATTCGCGTGAAGCGGTGTTTCTATATGACAATTAGAACCAATTTCAGCAAACATTTCCTTTACTAACCTATTTTTCAGTTCAGTATCTTTTGGACGTGTCCTATTATAATCATAAAGGAGCTCTAAATAATCCTGCTGGGCTTCCATAATATCCGGGTCATCATAATGATACGGTAAACCTCTTTCTTTTCTTTCTCTATTGTTCACTTAATTTCTCCTTAATAACTTTTTTTACAATATGAAGAACTCCATATTCATCGTTCGATTTTGTCATATACTTTGCGTATTGTTTCATGTCTTTATTTGCATTTTCTACAATATAACTATATTTCACTGAATTCAATAATTCAATATCGTTATAAGTATCCCCAAAAGCCATCATTTGACTTGATTTAATATCAAATTTTTCACCAATAATTTTTATTGCTTGTCCCTTATCAATTCCTTTATTCATTATATCAATCCAAACCGTATCGCCGACAGTTACCGAGAAGCGGGTACTAAATATCGGATTGAAACTCTCGTCATAATATTTTTTACTCATTTCATCAGGAAAATAAACAGTAAATTTATTAGCTTCA
>CAZPYI010000133.1:0-6149 GCA_964590305.1 uncultured Streptococcus sp. | reverse complement strand
TTTGTTATTTAGCTAAAGCTCCCATGGGATCCCATGGTGCAAGGACTTGCGGTTCTGCTTCATAGGCTGATAACTCTTCTGATGTAAGAAGATCTTTACGAACAACAATTTGATAAGTATATTCGTCCATCCAAGCGTCTGAAGCAACAAAGTAACCCTTTTCACCAACTTTTTCGCCCCAAGAATTTTCAACTTTCCATTTTAAAGGATTTTCATTACTATCTAAATCTACTCCTGTCAAGACCATGGCATGTGTCATTAGGCTCTCACTATAGTCAAGTCTACCTGCTTTATTTTGTGTTAATTCAACATCCATAGCTGTCGAAAAATCATAAGTATTAGTTGCTAAAATTCCTTTTTGTCTGTTAGAAACTTGACCAACATCACAACCAAACCAAACAGTCTCACCAAGTTGCATTTGGTCAATAGCTAACTTTTTGAATCTATTCATATCTAAGTTAAGATACCGCACTTCGCGACTACCAACGACATTACCAAGCATGTCAACTGTGTAAGACTTCCCAAAAGGTTTATCAACGGTTGGAGCATTAATAACAGAAACATAATCAGATAAATTTAATCCAACATATTTTTCATAGAAAGCTTGTGGTGTAATATCCTTTTCAACATTATAATTGTTTTCTTTATCACGATAAGCAAAATCAAATTTTTGTGGAGGAAGACCTAAATTAATAGCTAAATAATTAAAGATGACTTGCAAAAGCTCTTCTTTTTTTGATTGAATATGCTCAAAATTCACTCCACTGGCAATCAAATCACGTAAAATTTGAGCATCTTGACGTAGTAGCTTATTGAGGTATTGGTTGAGTTCTCTACTATTACTTGATGAGATAGATTCTGGGTATACAGATTTTGGTACAACGCCATATTTCTTAAAGAGTGATACCACCATATCCCATTGACCACCATCTTGTTGTGGGACATCTAAAAGAAACTTAACTTTTCTGCTTGTCAGCTCGTGATTAGCTGTTGCAATGACTTGTTCTAAAAACCAATTTGATTTTTCATATTTATCCCAAAAAAATGTATGTGCTTGTGACAGTTCGAAATTTTCTAACTTAAATTCTGAAATTAATTTGTGACGAAAAGTATTCAAGGCTGCAAACATCCAACATCTGCCAGAAGCTTTTTGATTAGAAACTTCATCTTTAGTTAAATCAATTGAAAAGACATGGTTATTTTCAATTTCACTTTGATGCGTTTCGAGTGACTTGAGTAATCCATTATGAGTTACTGCATTTTCAAGTGCACGAAATTTAGCATTTTCTTCATATGCTGTAAATAACTTATCTGTAAAACTTTGTGTAATTTCTGACATGATAGTCTCCTAAATATATTTGAAAATTTTTTCATAAGTGTTAAAAACAAATGGTAAGTAAATAACTTACTGACTTTTAACCTTTTTTTGTTTTTCCTTTTTATTATACCCTTTGAAGAATCTAATGCAAGCCTTTGACATACAAAAAAAGCCAGTAGAATGATGATTCACTCCATTCTACTGGCTTACTGTTATAACTTATGAAATAATCTATTTCCAAAAATCATCGAAAATCGTAATTGGTAATTGACGTTTATGTTCAGTCTTTTTCCACCAATTTTCAATAGTCGTTTTGGCTTCTGGTGCCACTTCTTTTCCTTCAAGATAATCATCAATATCATTGTAAGTGACTCCAAGAGCTACTTCATCAGCAATTCCAGGACGATTTTCTTCAAGATCCGCAGTTGGAATTTTTGCATAGATAGCAGGATCAGCTCCTAACTCTGCTAGTAACAACTTTCCTTGACGCTTATTCAAACGAAATAGTGGTAAGATGTCCGCACCACCGTCTCCAAACTTTGTGAAGAATCCAGTGACGTTTTCAGCAGCGTGGTCAGTCCCAAGCACAGCTCCAGAATATTGACTTGCAACAGCGTATTGTGTTACCATCCGTTGTCGAGCCTTGATATTTCCTTTATTGAAATCTGATACTTCTACACCAGCTGTTTCAAGCGCCGCTACTTGTCCCTCAACCGCACCTTTAATATTTACTGCTAAACTAATGTCAGGCTTTATAAATGCAAGAGCGCGTTGAGCGTCACTTTCGTCTGCTTGAACCCCATAAGGTAAGCGTACCGCAATAAACTTATAGTCTTGATTCCCAGTTTCTAAACGCAATTCTTCTATGGCAAGCTGTGCTAACCGTCCTGCCAAACTAGAATCTTGTCCCCCAGAAATACCTAGAACGCAGGTTTTAAGAAAATTGTGTTTTAACATGTAAGCTTTTAGAAAATCAATTGACTTACGAATTTCTTCTTTGGCATCAATTTGTGGTTTTACACCTAATTCAGCAATAATTTCTTTTTGTAAACTCATCTGATTTCTCCTTTTTCAAAAGCATCCTTACGGATTTTGTCTATAAGGTCCATTTTATTTTGCCAAACCTCTCGAGAAAGGTCGACAGGATAGTCTTGAGGATTTAGGACACGTTTGTATTCATCCCAAAGCCTGTCAAACTCTAAACGAGCGTAAGCTTGAATATCTTTAAGACTTGGTAAGTCATAAACCAACTTTCCTTTATCAAAGATATCAACCAAAAGCGGTACTGCATCAAAGTCTCGCACTTTTTTATTGATGTAAGTATAAGTTGGGTGAAACATGTCTAATTCATCCAAATCATTAACATCTATATCAGTGAACGTGATATAGTCGCCTTCTGATTTGCCTTTTGCTCGACTAGTAATTCGCCAAACTTGTTTTTTCCCAGGAGTAGAAACTTTCTCTGCATTATTTGACAGTTTAATGGTATCTTGCATGACACCCTCGTCATCTTCAATGGATACAATCTTGTAAACCGCTCCAAGAGCTGGTTGATCGTAGGCCGTGATTAACTTTGTTCCAACACCCCAGACATCAATTTTTGCGTGTTGCATTTTAAGATTCAAAATTGTATTTTCATCTAGGTCATTTGAGGCATAAACTTTGGCATCTGGATAACCATTTTCATCCAATTGCTGACGAACTTTTTTAGATAAATAAGCCATATCACCTGAGTCAATGCGAACACCAAGGAAATTGATTTTATCACCCAACTCATTTGCTACACGAATGGCAGCCGGCATACCTAAACGTAGCGTGTCGTAAGTATCAACTAGAAAAACACAATCTTTGTGAGTCCCAGCGTAAGCCATAAAGGCATCATAATCATTTCCAAAAGTTTGAACAAGCGCATGGGCGTGTGTTCCTGAAACAGGAATGCCAAATAATTTCCCTGCACGAACATTACTAGTTGCGTTGGCACCACCAATAACAGCAGCACGTGTTCCCCAAATAGCAGCATCCATCTCTTGAGCTCGGCGAGTCCCAAACTCCAAAAGTGGTTCGTCATCAATAACAGAACGAATACGTGCTGCCTTTGTAGCAATCAGGGTTTGGAAATTTACGATATTCAAAATAGCCGTTTCAACTAGCTGACACTGAGCGAGCGGGCCTTCAACTTGAACAATGGGTTCATTGGCAAAAACCAAATCGCCTTCTTTGGCTGATTTTACAGTCAATTCAAGTTTAAAATTCTTCAAGTAAGCAATAAAATTTGCAGGGTAGCCTAATTCTTCCAAATAAGAAATATCCGTTTCAGAAAAGTGGAGGCCTTCCAGATAGCTGACCATTCGCTCTAAACCAGCAAAAATAGCATAGCCATTTGCAAAGGGTTCTTTACGAAAATAGACTTCAAAAACAGCTTTCTTATTATGGATGCCCTGGTCAAAATACACCTGCATCATATTTATTTGATACAAGTCAGTATGGAGAGTCAGGCTATCATCCTTATACATATATAAGCATCTCCTTTTAATATATTGGTAATATTATAGCACAAAAAAGATAATAGGATGGTTCTTTGTGACGGATTTCTCAAAGAAATGAAAAACAATTTTCTTTCATCGCTATTTTCCTTGCTTTTTAGCCACTAGTTAATCAAACTCCTCAATTCTCCAACAACTGTTGTTCTTTTGCAAATCTTTGTTGTCCAAAATGGCTTGGTTGAACAAGCAATGGATAATACTGGACACTTGACAGAAAAATTCAAAAGTCATTTTCACAAGAAAAGCACTTCAATTCTTAGATTTTCATCTAACCTTTGAAGTGCCATTCCAAATCCTTTATAAATTTTTTATTGATTAATTTTCCCTTAACCTGAAATAATTGTGGTAATTATTGTATCTCCTTGTTTTGCATTTTGATTAGATGAAGGGATGACATCCATATAATCTGCTGAATTTGTCACGATTACAGGGACTTGTGTGCTGTAGCCTTCTTTTTCAATTGCTTTGATATCGAAAGTAATCAATTTGTCACCTTTTGTAACCTTATCACCTTGAGAAACAAAAGCTTTAAAACCTTTACCTTCTAGTTGAACAGTATCAATTCCAATATGAATCAGCAGCTCTGCCCCATTGTCTGAAATCAAACCAATAGCATGTTTAGTGGGGAACAAAGTCATTACAGTCCCATCAAATGGCGCAACTACTTCACCTTTTGTCGGTTCAATTACCACACCATTTCCCATGATTCCTTCTGAAAATGCAGCATCTTTTGCTTCACTCAAAGGCAAAATTTTTCCTTCAATTGGTGAGCCAACTTCTTCTTTTGACAATGTTTTGTTTTTTCCAGTCGCAGCCAATTTAGCTTCTTCTGCTGACATCGCAACTGTTGGTGCATCATCATCAAAACCAAGTACCCAGGCAAGTGCAAAACCAGCTATTACTCCGACAATATCTAATATTATTCCATATATGGCAAATTTCATATTACCATCAGGTGAAATCATTCCTGTGTATCTGAAAACTCCAAGTCCACCCATTTGGTAGCTTTCCGTACCTAATCCCATTGTGATAGCACCTAGGACACCCCCAACAATACAAGAAGCCCAGAATGGTCTCTTTTTAGGTAAGGTAATACCATAGATTGCCGGTTCCGTCACACCAAAGATACCTGAGATAAAAGCAGGAATAGATATTTCTCTTAATTTTTCATTTTTTGTTTTCAACATAACAGCAAGAACGGCACCAGTTTGTGCAAATGAGACACTACCAGATCCAGCTAAGAGAGAAGTTGGAATACCTTGAGAGAGAGAGATAATTACAAAGGGTATAAGCGCCCAGTGCATCCCAAACATAACAAGAATCTGCCAAGTAAATCCTACAATCGCTCCAAAGATAATTGGATTGAAATTTTGAATTGCAATTAAAATATTTCCTAAGCCATCTGAAGCGAAGTTCATGATAGGGCCTACAACAATAAATGTAATTGGGATAACAATTAATGCAGTGAAGAATGGTACAAGGAACAGTTTCACAACATCTGGAATGACTTTCCTTAATTGTTTTTCAATGAATGCTGCTAATGCAGTCGAAGCAATGATTGGCATAACCGTAGAACCATACCCTGCAGCAGGAATTGAAAATGGAATGCCAAAGAAGTCTAATCCGCCACCTTCTAAAAATGTAGCTGTCGCCGAGCCATCAATGAATCCTGTATATACTAAACTTGAAGCGATCATCATTCCAACAAATGGAGATCCTCCAAATTTGTTCATTGCAGTATAACCAATAAAGACTGGTAAGAATAAGAAAAGACCATCACCCATGGCATTCAATACTGCATAAGTAGGACCAGCTGCAAATTCTGGACCAAGTGCGAATGATAGTATTGCACAAATCCCTTTTATCATACCAGCTGCAGATAACGGTGCCAAAATCGGTTGGAAAATACCTGATAACAAATCAACAAATTGATCGAATAAATTTCCCTTAGGCCCTGTGTCTTCGGTTACTTCTAATACACCTAATACCGCATCGACATCTTTGCGGACATCAGGAACGTGATTCCCAATAACAACTTGGTACTGACCACCTGCTTGCATTACTGTTACTACACCATCAGTATTCTTTAACTTTTCAGTATTCGCAATGCTCTCATCTTTTAGTTTGAAGCGAAGACGTGTTATACAGTTTGTTAATGACACAACATTTTCTTTCCCACCAACATCTTCAACAATTGTTTTCGCTAATTCTTCGTACTTACCCATTTTTTCCTCCAAATATATAGTAATTTAAATTTCGAGGTCTCGCCAACCCAATGTCACGATCCA
>CAZPYI010000132.1:0-6224 GCA_964590305.1 uncultured Streptococcus sp. | reverse complement strand
AAGCAAGACACCATATAATACAATCAATCCTAAAACTTTTCTTTTTCATAATCTCTCAGACAGGCACCTACATTGCGTTTGGTGGTTGTCTTTTTTATTCTAATGATCACTTCTTGTTAAACAAAATGATATACTTAACATATCATTTATGATTTTAACAATATTTTTCGAAAAGTTAACATGAAGATGTAGAAAAATGATAAAAACTCAGGCAGTATCTTCAATTTTTATAGTAAGAGAACAATTAAATGCAATGCTTTACTCAATTAAAGTTATAAAATAAAAAGGTCATCAGACCTTTTTTTCGTGTTGTTTTGATTTTATTATCATGTATATCCCCAGTGCAATGAGGATGAAAAAGACTGCAGTTCCTAGTAAAATTGTCATAATGTAGTAAAAACTCTGGTTATCTTTTTGACCAAATTGTTTCATCATCATAGTCTGCAGAAAAAAGATGGAGAAAAGTGATGAAGCAAAATTAATGTTCTTACTAGCTTTCATTGGGGGAGACTTGTCCTTTCGAAAACGAAAAAGATTTGAAAAAGACATGATTGCATTAAAAAATGTTGCAAAGGCGATGAGGTAGATTAAGGTGGGGTAGCTGACCTTGAGACTGTCTTGCTGGTTGGAAACTAAAATCACCATAATATGAAAAATGAAGGCTGCAATAATCATAAAATAACCAACTCTGCGGTAATTAATCCACCTATCCTCCGTTATATCTTTTCTGAAATTTTGTCCTAAGAACTGTTTTATAAGAGCAAAAACGAGGTGATAAGCAGTATAAATGAAATACCAAGCAGAATGCAAAAGTAGTCCTGTTAAAAAAGAGAGAATAACATAAGCAGCATTATAAACTGTACCCAAAGTTAAGCTAATAGTCGCCATCAATCGTTTGTTTTGAATCACATGTGACTTAATTATCACGTAGTGAATGAAACAAATCATTAACCAAACATCCACTATAGCAAAGGCAGATGAAAAGAGAACTAGAATATTTAGTAAAGGAATATTGGTCATACTTTGACTCGCAACAAGGATTCCAAGACCAATCATGATGACATTCATAAAGATTAATAGCAGCCAATTGCCTCGGGCAAAAGTTAAGGTTTTTTCAACAATCTTCACAACAATCTCCTAAAAAATAATTTTATGAATAATATCAACTAGATAATCAATGTTATCTTGACAACCATCCATAACCCAATCGTGGATTATTTGACGGATACCAATCGTATAGAAAGCTGACATATAGCGAATTTTCTTCTCATCAATGATACCCTTATCACGGTAACGTTTAATAAATTGTTTGACAATATGTGACTCATCTCGACCTGCATGATTAAAATTAATGGGATTCTTTAGATAGATTTTATAGAGCTTTTGATGTTCCTTAATAAAGTAAAGATAAGGAACGAGATAATAGGAATCCACCAAGCTATCGTATTCTTTTGGTGCTTGAAATTGTTTTTGAAAAGATGGAAATTGCTCATTAAATATCTCAATGATGTAGCTCTGAGTATCTTCTAATAGCTGAAATTGATTGTCATAATAGGCATAAAAAGTGGAACGATTGACATCAGCTTCTTTGCATATTTTACTAACAGAGAGTTGGTCAAACTCATTTTCATCAAGGAGTATAAGAAGAGCTTGCTTAAGTTTAATCTGGGCTGATTGTGACATATAATCACCTCTATGGGTTGTTATAATTATAACAGAATTCAAAACTTTGTGAAAAAAGTTCTGTAGAAATACAAAAAAACTTTGACGCTGGATTTATGCTAGGTGAGGACACCTAATGGTTAAGTAGTGATTTAAAGTTTTTTATTGAACGTTCTGATAATTTTTTAAAATCCGACACAAAATCAAAAAAGTGTTGTTCACCTGACTATCAAAAAATCATATACTTAATTTATCAAATAAAGAAAACAGGAGAACATCACATGTCATCATCACTTATTATTTCAGCAGCTATCTTTGGTCTTATCTTATCAGGACTTATTGCATTTCTCTTTAGATTTGTCAGTAAAAGAGGAAATCTCTTGGCCGGTCTGGTAAGTATAGCATCTGGCATTCTTGGTGCTGTAGCAGCCCAGCAATTATTAGCAGGTGCGTATGGTCCAGTGCTTTTTGGGCTATCAATAGTACCTATGGCAGCAGGTGTACTTGTCATGATGGGTCTTGTCTATTATGTTTATATAAAAGTTGCAAAAAGATAAACTGAATCAGTTTAGTTGTAATATAGAAATAAGGAGAAAATAATGGTAATCGGTGAGGAAAAAGCAGTAAAAGCTTATAAAGCAACAGAAAAATTCTTCGTAGAAGGATATGAAAATGTATCAGATCGTTTTGTTGATACGTTTTTTACTAAAAATGGCGAAAATATCGAAGAAACCAAAAAAAGGTTAAAAAATAATCTACAGAAAAGTAAAGATAAGAGGTAGGATAGGTTTTGCAAAATAAGGACAGAACAAGGTAGTAGTTTGACAAAAATATTGGTTTGCAGCTTAAAATAGCAGATCAAGTAGGGGTTACTTTCAAAGCAAGGAAGTATGCTGAAAAATAAAAGTAGCTACTATAAATAAGCATTCGCTATACTACTCTTCATTAATCAAGAGGTTTCAAACTTTGGGTCATCAACTAAGATGCAATTTCAACATATTCAAGTTTAAGATAAGATTAAGCCAGTCAATTTATAATACAAACTATCCTAAAACTTTTCTTTTTCATAATCTCCAAAACAAGCCCAAACTATTAGTTTGGGCTTGTTTTTTTTTTGTGTTGAGAAATTTTCTAAATAAATACCATGACTTTGATTGAAGTTATGGTATTTTTCTGATATTTTTACAGAGCAATCAATATATCACATTAATTCCAAAATTTTTCAGCAATGGTTTGTCCTTGTTTGATTTTTGCCCATTGTTGTGGAATGGCTAATTCATTTCCAGAATCACATGAAGCAAAGCCACACTGATGAGAAAGGAGAAGACGTTCTTTGGGAAGAATAGTACTTGCTTGTTCTAATAACTCAAGAACACGTTCTTCGTTGTCGAGGTCTGTTGTCTTACTTGAAAGTAGACCAAGAACAACTTCTGTCTCTTTATCTTTAAGAGAGGCAAGAGCATTCAGATCTCCAGAAACTTCGCTATCCCATTCTAGGAAGAAACGATCATAATGTTGATCTCGTAAAAATTTTTCAGCAATTGCTGCGTACGTTCCACCTGAAGCAGAGCGACTTTCATAGTTACCACGACAATTATGAGTCCAGACTTTAAGCCCTAGTTCATGACCATAATCAACAACTTCATTATTAATAGCGACAAATTCATCTGCAAGTTCTGCTAAACCATCATTTCCATCTGCAAAGAAACTTGCTGGATTACTTTCATCAAACAACTCCCAAAGACAGTCGTCGAATTGGATAATCTTTCCACCAGCAGCCTGATATTCTGCCAGGAATTCTTTATAGGCATTGATAAGTCCAGCTTTCAGTTCTTCATTGGTCTTATAAACTTGGTTAGGACCAGCCAAGCCATCAAAAATAGCAAGTTCAGTGTAAGCGTGGGCCGGTCCCCAAATAGTTAATTTGGTTTCACTATCGCCAGCTTCATTTTTAAGAAGTCTAAAAATTTCCAAGAAATGATGATTTTTTCCTGAAAGAGGTTCAGTAATACGAATCCCAATATCTTTACGGGTTTCAAATTGTCCGCCATCATGATCTTGGAAAGTATATCCTGTTTCAGAAATATAGCGTTCAATTCCTTTAAGGCCCCAGACAAAATCAAGATGCCACATAGATTTTGAAAATTCGCCATCAGTTAAAATGTCGATACCTTTTTCTTTTTGCTCAGCGATGACGTCTTTGATATCAGCTGTTTCAGTTTCATGATAGCCTTCAAAAGCATCATAAAAAGGGTATTTAATATCGTCACGATGTTCGATTTGTGTTTTATAATCTCTTAAGTCAGCTGGACGAAGAAGCGAGCCGACAAGTTGAAATTTTGATGTTGCCATTTGATTTTACCTCAATTTTTAAGTTATTGATATTATTGTACAAAAGCATTATCATTTTGGAAAATAGTTATTTAAATACCATTGATATAGTTTTAAACTATATAGTTTTTGTTTCAATAACGTTTTTCTTTTACTTAGTAATTTGATAAAATAAAAGAAAATAAAAAAAGCACTAGTCAATAGAGATATTTCGAAAAACTATAAGAAACCTATTTTTTTAAGAAAAATCTCATTGATTGAAATGGAGACAGGCATGCGTGATAATCACTTACACACTCACTTTTCTTATGATTCAGATGCAAATTTTGAGGACTACTTAGATAACTATGATGATGAACTTGTTACGACAGAACATTATGATTTATCCAACCCTTATAGCAAGCAAGATGACATTCCAAATTATGAGGAATATTCTAAGAAAATTGAGCTACTTAATAAAACGTATAAGAATCGTGTCAAACGTGGGATAGAGATAGGTTACTATCAACCTCGTGAAGCTGACATTGTTGCCTTCTTAGCAGACAAAAAATATGATTTGAAACTTCTTTCTGTTCATCATAATGGTATTAATGATTACTTGGATGATGAAGTAGCTGATATGGACAAAGATACTATTATTCACGAATATCTGGATAAGCTTGAGTATGCGATTGGACGTGTGGATGCGGATGTATTGGCTCATTTTGACTATGGTTTCCGTCTTTTTGATGTATCGGTAGAAGAGTTGAAAGCTTATGAAACCCAATTGCGTCGTATTTTTCAAAAAATGATGGCTAATAATCTTGCATTTGAGCTTAATAGTAAGTCTATGTATCTTTACAATCACGAACATCTTTATCTTTATGTTCTTGATTTACTTAAAGAAATGAATTGTCAAAAGTATTCTATCGGGTCAGATGGACATAAATTAGAACATTTTCGTTTGAAATTTGATAGAATCCAAGAAATATTGAATCAATATGGTATTAGTGAAGAAGAAATCATTTGATTTCTAGAAACAATGAGTGAGGATTTCATGCCAATAATTATACGAGAGCTGCAAGTAGAAGAGTTTCCAGCTTTAGAAGAATTTCTTTACCAAGCGATATTTGTAGCAGAAGGTGCTGATCCACCAGAAAGAGAAATCATTTCCTCTCCTGATATGCAAATCTATATTGAAAACTTTGGTGAGAAAAAAGGTGATTTTGCTTTAGTAGTAGAAATAGAAGATAAAATTGTCGGCTGTGCGTGGATAAGATATATTTGTGATTACGGTTATATTGACGATGAGACACCATCATTAGCAGTATCGTTGCTGAATGGTTACCGTGGTAAGGGGATTGGAAGCTTATTAATGATGGCATTTTTTAAAATTCTGAAAGAAAAAGGCATCAAAAGGGTGTCTCTTTCTGTCTCTAAAGACAATAAAGTTGCCAGAAAACTTTATCAAAAACTTGGCTTTAAGGTTATTCAAAAAAATAAAGAAGATGAGATAATGGTAGCTGAATTATGAATAGTCATAATTCAGCTATTTTAGCCAATTAAAAGAATTTCATTTGATGAATACCTCGAATCACATTACAGCTATTGGTCAAGATTGAATAAAATTATCATTAAGTGATTTAACTTCTGCAGAATCATTTCCAAGTTGGTTTTTGTATACTCAAAAGTAATATATAAACATAAATTATAAGTATTAGGTATTAATGATACAATTTATTATACTACTTGTATCAAATGATTCTTAGCTGGTATGATTAGATAATTTTTATATTTGAATTCATTAAATATATTATCAAACTCTATTGAGCTAGGATATAAGTTATACTAAGAAAGGGATCAGGGTTGTATAATGAATAATTAAAAAGCACTTTGTGTAATTGACGAGTTGCTAGAATTACTTTTAATTTCGGAAGCTTATATGAGATAAAAATATTATTTCTAAAACGAGTATCAAAATAATCGTTAGCTTATAGTGAACAAAATAATTTGGAGAATAAAATGAGTAGATTAAACGAAAAAGTTGTCATTATTATAGGAGCATCTAGCGGGATTGGTGAGACCACAGCTCACCTATTAGCTGAAATAGTTGAATTCAATTTGTTTTTTATTTAAGATACTAGCCTTAAGCAATTCAATCTAGTATCAGCTATTAATGGGTCTGATATTATGCTGTTTTTGGAGTTTAATTGAATAATTATGTAAATTCAAAAAGGTTTAATTCTACACAA
>CAZPYI010000131.1:0-6226 GCA_964590305.1 uncultured Streptococcus sp. | reverse complement strand
AATAGAACTGCTTTTTGAGGAATATAACCAATGATATTATTGAGATCTTCTCGACTGTATTTACGAATATCAATACCATCAATCAAAATACTACCACCAGTTGTATCGTAAAAACGTGGAATCAAATTGACAAGGGTTGATTTCCCTGACCCAGTTGAACCGATAAAAGCAACTGTTTCACCTTCTTTAGCTGTAAAGCTAATATGTTCAATAACGTCTGCAGAATTTTTAGCATAGCGGAAAGAGACATTTTTAAATTCAACTTGTCCTGTTTGCGTTTTAGTTTCTTTAGTTTCATCTGGGAATTGGATTGACGGGCTAAGGGATAAGACCTCATTGACACGACCCGCTGAAACAATTGTTCTTGGCAAAATCAAGAAAATGGCAATCATTAGCATGAAGCCCATAACAACTTGCATGGCATAAGATGAGAAGACAATCATGTCACTGTATACACCAACACGATCTTGAACAGCAGATGCAATTTTTGTCATGTCAGTTGGAATGGAGACATCATTAATCAAGTAAGCACCAATCCAATAGATTGATAATGTTAAACCACTAGCTACGACAGTCATTACCGGACTCATAAATGCCATGACACGATTGACGAATAAATTCAGGCGAGTCACTTCGTCATTTGCTTGAGCAAATTTCTCATTTTCGTAATCTTCCGCATTATAAGCACGAATAACACGTAGTCCTGTTAACATTTCTCGTGTTAAACTGTTCAACTTATCTGTTAAAGTTTGAATAAGTTTTTGTTTTGGAAATGCTAAAGTCAAGAGAGCTAAGAGCATAACCGCCACAACAGCAACTGCTACAACAGTAGCAAGAAGCCACTCCCCACTTTCACCTGCAATTTTTGTAATTGCCCATACTGCTTGAATAGGACCTTTGATAACGACTTGTAAACCCATTGTGAAAAACATCTGGATTTGTGTCATATCATTTGTTGTACGTGTCAACAAACTTGGAATTGAGAATTTTTTAATCTCTGTTTGAGAATAATCCATGACTCCGTTAAAAACATCTTTTCTTAAACGTGTCGTGAAACCTGCTGCTACATGGGACGCAAGGAACCCAACAAAAACCGCAGAGGCAAAACTCAATAAAGAAAGCATAATCATTTTTGAACCAGGATTCAAAATATCTGAACTAGTTGTCCCTTTTTCTTGTAAAAGTGAAATGATATCACTCATATAAGAAGGAATTTCCAATTCCATCCAAACCTGCGCACAAATAAATGCAACACTTGCGATAATCATCGCAACTTCTTTAGCATTTAAACGCTTTAAAAGTTTAAACATTAGTTACCTCTTTTTTCTAAATTTTTCTTAAGCTGAAGACCCACTTTTCGTGTTATTTCAAGATCTTCTTTACTAATACCTTCAAGAAGATCGTTTCTAATAAACTCAAAAAAAGTTACCATCTTTTTTGCTTTTTCAGAACCCAAATCAGTCAATTGAATAATTTTTGACCGTTTGTCAATAGGCGATGGTTCAGTTGTGACGAAACCATTTCTTTCCATACGCTTAACCAGATTTGAAGCAACCGATTTTGAAATATCAAGTCTTTGTTCAATATCCTTTATCATGAGTTTTTCATCTCTATGATCATAAAGAAAGACAACAACATGTCCCTGAGGCCCAGCAAGATGTTCCACATCATGCTCTTTTGCTAATTCGGCAATATAGCTATCCACCTTAATAATTACAGATTTTAGATCCCTTATTGGCTGTTTTTTCACATTTTGGCCTCCTTTCTGAAGCACCTAAAGTTATCGTAAGGCATATTATAGTTCCTATGGAAACTAATGTCAAGAAAAAAGTTCGCATAAGAACTATTTTTTGAAACTTTTTCAAAAACTTTCTGAAAATGGATTTCAAACATGCTTATCAAATCTGATTTTATTAGTTGCGGATAGCTATTTTCTACCTATCACTATCTTTTCAAGCAAAAAGAAGCCTTCTCATACTTCTTTTTATCTATTTTGTATGACTGTTACAAAATCAATTTTATATAATTCCTTGTGCTGACATGGCTTCAGCGACTTTTAGGAAACCAGCGATATTTGCACCAACGACAAGATTACCTTCGTGATCAAATTCTTTGGCTGCCGCTGCTGAATTCGCGTAGATATTTTTCATAATATCATATAGTTTGCTATCAACTTCTTCAAAAGTCCATGGTGTGCGTTGGCTATTTTGAGCCATTTCAAGAGCAGAAACTGCTACACCACCAGCATTTGCAGCTTTTGCAGGACCGAATGACACGCCAGCTTCATGGAAAACTTCAATGGCTTCAAGAGTTGAAGGCATGTTAGCACCCTCAGTAACAGCAATTACCCCATTGGCAACAAGTGTTTTAGCATCAGCATCATTGAGTTCATTTTGAGTGGCACATGGGAAAGCAAGGCCTGCCTTGATTGTCCAAATGGAATCGCCACCAGCTGGTGTAAATACTGCTTTAGGATGTGCCTCAGTGTACTTAACGATTCTAGCACGTTCTACTTCTTTTAATTGTTTCAAAGTGTCTACATTGATGCCATCTTCGTCATAAACATATCCAGATGAATCTGAAACAGCAACAACTTTTGCACCCAGCTCATGAAGTTTTTCAGTAGCATAGATGGCGACATTACCAGAACCAGAAACAATAGCAGTTTTTCCAGTGAAGTCTTCACCACGTGCTTTCAGCATTTGTTCAGCAAAGTAAACTGCTCCATAACCTGTAGCTTCTGTACGAGCAAGTGAACCACCAAATGTCAAACCTTTACCAGTAAGAACGCCATTTTCGTAACCATTCAGACGTTTATATTGACCGAAAAGATAGCCAATCTCGCGTCCACCAACACCGATATCTCCAGCTGGAACATCCAAATCTGGACCAATATGACGTTGTAATTCTGTCATAAAGCTTTGCGTAAATTTCATCACTTCATTGTCAGATTTTCCTTTTGGATCGAAGTTTGATCCTCCTTTACCTCCACCAATTGGTTGACCTGTAAGAGAGTTTTTGAAAATTTGCTCGAAGCCAAGGAATTTCACGATTGATTGGTTAACTGTTGGATGGAAACGCAAACCACCTTTGTATGGGCCAATCGCTGATGAAAATTGCACTCTAAATCCACGATTAACGTGAACAGTTCCCTTGTCATCAACCCAAGGAACACGGAATGAAACGGTACGTTCAGGCTCTACCAAACGCTCAAGAAGATTTTCTTCAACGTATTTAGGATACTTATCAAATACTGGTACGAGAGATTCAAAAACTTCTTCCACTGCTTGAAGAAACTCTACCTCATAAGCATTCTGAGATTTTACTTTCTCAAAGACACTTGCTACGTACTCTTTACCTGTTGTCATATATATTTTTCCTCCAAAATGTAGAATTGACTAAAGTAACATTTCATGTTACGTAGAATATTATAAATTTTCTGAATATTCTTGTCAAGTATTTTTTGCGATTTCTGAAAATATTTTCAGAAAATTTAGAAAATAGCTCCCTAAACGATAGATAATACACTAAACCGTTTAGAAAGCTATTACGATTTTATTTCATTACTACTTTATTTACTTTGCCCATTTTCAACATACGTCATATCGTTAACAGTCTCAATACTGTATTTTCCATCCTTGTATGTTACTGTTGAAATACTTGCATTTTTCAAACCAGTTGCAGGCAGTTCAGTATTTGCATCAAGTTCTCCTAATAAAGTAATGATGCTCATACCATGAGAAACAACCAATACATTTTTATGACCCTCCTTTTCAGCATCAGCAACAATATCATCTAATGATTCTGTTAGTCGAGCAATGATTGTTGCACTGTCCTCTGCTGGCCAGTTGACACTTTCTTCTACATTTTCCTTATCCAATTTAGATAAAGTATCCGCAAAATCTTGAATTGATTTGTAGAATCCATCTTTTGACATTCCTGATATAAATTCATCTAATGTTCTTCCTTGAGCAGTTGCAACAACCTCCCACATTTCTTCATTCATCATACCTTCATAGGTTCCAAAATTGAATTCACGTAATCTTTTATCAGTGGTATAATCCATACCTTCCTGCCCATTATTTGCCAGTATAAGGTCTGCAGTTTCCATAGCACGGCCACTTGTGCTTGTATAAACTTTGTCAAATGTAATATCAGCTTCTTTCATGCCTTTCCCAAGATACTCAGCTATTTCTATTCCAGCTGGAGTTAATGGTGCATCGATCCATCCTTGAGAACGATCAACTGTGTTTAACATTGTTTTTCCATGCCTAGCAAAGTATATTGTAACTTCACTATCTTGAGAAGTTGTACTGGTATTACTTTTATCAGTTGTTGATGAACAGCCAGCTATGAAAAATACTAAGAAAGCTGTTGTTAACCTAATGAAAAATTTCTTTAAATTCATTTTTTCTCCTCATAATTCTATTTCCTAAAAAATAAAAACCCAAATCGAAAAACAAGAGCCTTTATCTCAAGACTACGCTGTTTTTTCAATCTGGGTTTCGCCTACATAATTAGTCACGATCCTTTATGATTGATATTTTTAAAGGCAACTGACTTTCGAAACTCACCTCACTTTTCATGATATTTATCATCTATAGTATATCAAAAAATGAGAACGTTTGCAATTTGGTTGCAATGTTTTTTAACTATATTAGAATTGACATGATTTATAACACATTAAACGAAGCGAGCACATAATAACTTCTATGTTGAATTCAGACACTGGAAAGCGGAGCTGGATAATAATAAATAATGAATACTTACAACAAGGTTGATAATATCAATAAGTATGAATATAGACAAAAGCAAAAAAACGACTCTATAAAGAAGTCGCTCCTATTGAAAATCATCCATATTAAATCAAAAGATCATATTCCAAGTGACTTTTATAACTGACTATCTAACACTTGAAATAAAACATATTATACAATTAAAATGGGTTACTATTCTTTTTATAACACAATCGAACTTATTACCGATACCTGATATCAGAAAGCTTTATTTTGACTCTGTCTCCATTACTTTGTAATTTTTGATGAATAAAAGGAATCCATTCGTTGAAATTGTTGCATTTTGGACCAAAAATAATCTCGCTGATTTTTAGGTTTTTAAGTTCAAAAAAGAGTTTTGGATTGTCAATATCGTGTATACAGTCTTCATTGTTAAAGCTATCAGTCAACTGTAACAAACGATACTCTTCTTCATAAGCATATTTTTCATCTTTGATGAGGTATTTTATCTTATCCATCTCAGTTGCGATTAGTAAAGGTACTAACTCCTCTAGTTCTTTGTATTTATCTTCTAAATCATTGGTTTGTTGGCCTGAAAATAAATTTGACAATTCACTTAGATATTTATTTATTTCATTAAGAAGTATGATACACAATTCCTGATCACTAAAGTCTGACTCCTTATTTTTTTCCATATCTTTTAACAAATCTTTATTTAGATAAATTACTTTATAAAGTTGAGCTGGTTGATTAATGTATTTTTTATCTTCTTCATTACTCTCAAATGAAAGAGGTTTATTTGTAATTTCTGTTTCTTGATTTATTTGACTAAGTCCTTGAAAACCTAAAACAACTCCTTGACCATTTTTGCCATACATCCGCCATAAAGGAAGCTCATCCTTGCTATTTTTGAAAGTTAAAGATGAAATAAAGGAATGGCTCACAATTTCGAATTGTTCTTCTAAGTCTGTTATTTTTTTTCGTAATGATGTTTTATTGAAAATAGTTTCATATAAAAAACTTCCTTCCATGGGGTCATTCATGTAATCGGTATTATAAAGCCTTAATGTAATGCCCTCTTTTTTATCTAACTTTTTCTTTGAAGCATTTAATAGTTTTGAGAGAGTTTCAAGATTGGTGTAATGATAAAAATTATCATTTTCTGCTCTATCAACTATTAGAATCTTTTGAATAAGAGAGATGCAGAAAAATATAGAATAAATATTTTTTAGAACTGAAATATGGTGTTCAGGTTGAAAAATTTGTGCTAAATATTGATTGTTGGAGAATCGAGTGATGACATCAATTAAAAGTTTTTTTTCATCCAGATATTCTCTCAAGTTATTTAATATTTCTTTTATAAGGTTTTGATGTTTTATTTTATCAAAAAGACTGGGATCTAGACTAATTGCAGTAACATAAGCATCATTTGGATCTACTGCTATTGCCTGATCGTAAGCATCGATAGCCTCTTTCTTTTTTCCAAGAGC
>CAZPYI010000130.1:0-6252 GCA_964590305.1 uncultured Streptococcus sp. | reverse complement strand
TATGACAATGCATTTGATATAGCTTGTTTTAAATGATATTCTTGCTTTATAAATATAAAAGGTAGGTAAAATCATGAGTATATTTCAATTTAGGCATTTAAAAGACATTTACGAAAAACAACTAGAACCAAATCAAGAATACACAGCGATATTCGATTGTTCTTATAATGAAGTTCCTTTTTCGATGTTGATCACTACAGATGAACAAGATGTCATTTCACTTTACTTTATTAAAGTTGGCACACGAGAAGAACTCTCTTTTGATATTGATAATAATTTCTCAATCAATACCTATATAGATGATTTATATAGCAAATTGATAGAATTTTTCAATATTCAATACAATGATAATCATTGTTTCAGACCTTTTGAGTTTTTTCTGTACATTGATAGAAATGCAAAATTAAGGCCTTTTAATAAAACCTTAAGTAGATTCGAAACAACAAAAATTTATAAATTAAATAATCCTGATGCAGTCTATTATCATAGTATGGTCAACTGGGATAACACAAGCTCAAAAAAACACTTTTCAAAAGAAAATAGAGATAAAGTTAAAAAGCTGCTACCTCAACTTTTTGAACATATCAAAGATAAAAATATTAGTGTTCGTTTCACTAATCAATCTAAAGCCCATGAAACAGAAGAGAAACAGTATTTAGACGATATCAAATAATAAGATTATCTATTGAAACTAAGTTATTATCATCAATCTTCATACTAGGATTTTGAATAACTTCTTTGTTTTTGTCATAGGTATTCCAAATATAGACTGACTCAAAGTCAGGATTGTTTGTTCCTAAAAAGTCGTTTAAATTTTCAAAAGGTGAGAAATATTTAGCTTGTGGGATTTGATAATCATCAAGTCCTTTTTCTTTGCTCACTCGGGGTTCTAATCTTTCAAAAACATCTTTTGGATATTCAATCAAAATAGGATTGTGATTGATGATTTCCCCTGATTTAAACATATACTGTAGCTTTTTTTCTAACATATATTATCCACTACTTCCTAATGGGCTTCACACCCCATTCGAGCAGTCAACTAGTTGCTGTTTAGTGGTTCATTATTTAAAACGTGATATCAATTTGGCAATTGATTTACGTTTAACGAAAATTGCAACACTTGCAATCAAGATCAAACCTGCAAGACCTGCAAATTTTGCTTTGGTTTCCCCTGTCATGGGTAGACTAGGTTTCGGTGTATCAGGAGCTTTTGGTTCTTCTCCATACCATTCGTCTTTGTCGCCAACCGTTTTACCAGAGATTGCGCCTTTACCAGAGACAGTTGCTTCATCAGCGTGTGTTTCCCCGCCATCTAGCTTATCAAGTGTTCCAGTTGCTTCTACATAGCCGTCTACAGGTAGTTCAAGTAATTTTCCATCAAGTTCAAATTCTCCGTCCTTATTGATAGTGAGTGCTTTGCCTTGATAAACCCACTTAATGTTTTTGACATCTTGTTTGCCATCAATTGTCTTATCTGTCACTTTAATATGGCTTAATGGCTCAGTCCCATTATTAGTCACACGAAAATTGATTGTTTGCACTTTATCATCGAGTTTGACAGCAGTAGCTTTCGTATCAGCGTCCCCCTTATCTAAATTATTATCTTTATCAGAATTATTGCCATCTCCTGACTTTGTAATATTTTCGCTAGATTTTTCAACATCAATAGACGGTTTATTTTCTAATTTTCCATACCATTTATCCTTGTCAGATACATTTTTAGCGCTTGTTAGACCGATACCAGATACTGAAACTTCGTCTCCGTGCATTTCGCCATCAGGTAGCGTTTCAAGAGTACCAACAGCTGTCACAAACTCATCTGCCTGCAATTCAAGTAGTTTCCCATCAAGTTCAAACTCTCCGTCCTTATTGATAGACAAGTCTTTGTCTTTATAAGTCCATTTGATATTCTTGACATCTTTTTTACCCTCAATAGTTTTATCCGAAACTTTGATATGAGTTAAAGTCTCAGCACCATTATTTGCAATACGGAAGTTAATAGCTTGGTCTTTGTTGCCAAGTTTAATAGCAGTAGCTTTCGTATCAGCGTCTCCCTTGCCCAAGTTATCATCTTTGTCTGAGTTGTTACCTTGACCTGCTTGTGGAACTGTTTCGCTAGATTTCTCGACATCGATTGACGGTAACGGTGGCAACGGTGTCTCTTTATCAGTCAGTCTTAAAGGTGCAAGGCTGATATATGGCACTTCACTTGTGATCGTCCCTGCTACAGATCCAGAAATGTTCTCATTTGCGATACCAGAATTATCTGATTGATAGTATTCATGAGTAGAGAAAGGGTTAGAAAAATCTTTTTTGTATGAGGCAGTAATGATGACAACATCACGTTTCGTATCTGTTTCCATATGAATATAGATTGGTTTAATGACATCATAGCCCTTAGGAGATGTTTCTGGTACTTCCTCCATAATGTAGTCATTGTAATCAAGCACGACACTACCATAACCATCATCGCCATTAGAATTGATGCCAGTTTTGGCTGTAATGACCTTACCAACTCCTTCTAGAGGAGTGAAATTGAATTTAACATCATTAAAACCGCTTGAAGCACTACCGCCAGATATTTCAGCAATCTTTTGGAAATTGATTTTAGCTTTGATTGGTGTTTCAGTAGATTTTACAACTGGCATAATCGCATTGATAGTCTTGTTATCTTGCCACTTGACTTCAACATCAATCTGACTTTTATCTAAGGTATAGCCAACTGGAGAGTCAACTTCTTTTAAATAATACTTACCTAGCAAAAGTCCTTTAAGACCAATGTTCATATCACTATCACTGACATCTACGACAATATTATCGCCAACAGTCACTAATTTCCCATCAGCATAATAACTATCCACTTTAGTGCCACGTAATAATTCAATCGGCTTGTCAGGTACATCTCCCCATTTGACAGGCTCATCTTTTTTATGACTAGCTAAATCTTCTCCGTAAAAGAGTTGATATTTAGCACTCGCCATATCAGCTTTACCATTTCCCTTAATTGTTCCTGTCTCTTTATCAACCTTGTTAAGTTCAATTTGTCCTTTAACGATTTGATTATCCGCTTTGGCAAGTGGCGCATTATCTCCTGTTTTACCACCGACAACCGTTACTTTATAGGTGTTCGTGTTAAGGATTTGACCTGTACTTGATGTAACTGAGCTAGAGCGTTCTTTAAGTGTATATTCAGCAGGTGGTAACTGAATGCTTTCAACTGGCTTACCGTCAGCAGGCACTACAATATCGCCAACATCTTTACCTGTATTATCATAGATATCAAACACAATAGGTTGAAGATTATAGTGAGAGTTCGGCATTGTATCGCCATAAGAAACTAAAGATTTATCCAGTTTGAAAGTCCCTGTCACATTTACTTTGAATGGCAGTTTACCAAAGGCTGCCCAAACTAAATCGATGTGATTATTTACACCGTCAAGATACGTTGTATTCATTGCAGATGAATTAAATCTTTTTAGGACAACATAAGAATTATCGGTTAGTTCCCCAGAATCAGAGATTGAAGCTCCACTAGAGGTAGAACGTAGTCCACCTCCATACACTGACAAGGCAGAATTAGGACTTAAAATATAACCCAAAGCTCCATTAGCACCTAATTCAATAAGTTGATTAGCATCTACATCAGAAACTTTTATCGCCATAATAATATCGCTATTAGGAATTTCTTGACCATTATCAGAACGTACCAGAGCAATATTAGTACGTATCTTATTGATAAAACCAACTAGAGACCCGTCTCCTACTGCACCACCTGCACCGCCACCGCTTTCTGTTTGTCCGCCACTTGTCGCAGTGCCTGAAACTGGTGTGACTGCTCCAAATGTAATCGTACTTCCTTCATTTCGAACACCAATAATCGCATTTTGATTTGTCTGACCATCATCTCCATGTTCTATACCTAAGTACATTACCTTCATCGACACTGGAATTTTTTCTCCCGTAACAATGTCAGTAATCGACCCTACATTCATTACAATTAAATTCTGACCAACATTGATTGGTACAGCCAAATCAGTTTTTAAAAATCCATCTTGACCTAAATTAAACCTAGCTGCCGAACCAAAGGAAGCCAAAGGAATACCACCGTTTAGAAAAGTATTCGGTTGCCAACTAATATTATCAGCTACATATTTTACACCATCTAAATTGGCATTTTTTAGTAGTCCATCCACTGTAGCTTGAAAGCTACTAGACCCCATGTCAGTTGATTGTGATTTAACAACTGGTTGCCCATTTAATGAGCCAACCTGCGTGGCATTGACAACATCAGCTGAAACATGAGACACTGGTAAATCTACATGAAATTCATGATTTAGTGAAAAAACACCACCTACCAATAAGGCAAGAGCAGTAGCACTGTATAACCATTTCTTGCCTGACTTCCATTGACGAAAATGAGAACATTTTTCATTTTGATTTTTTTTCAAAGTTTACCTCTTTCATTTTTTTGATACAAAAAAGAGAAAGCCGTTGACTTTCTCTTTTATTATAAATATCCTAGATTATTTGCCCCACGGAGAACCGCCAACAGTTTGACTAACATTCCCATTTGCGTCCAATCCTTGACTTGCATTATATTCTGCTTTATTCAAGCCTTCCTGAGACCAGTCAATATATTGCGGGGGTTGTTGGGGAGCTGGTGGGGTTTGTTGGGGAGCTTGTTGGGGTGGCGCAACTGCCTGTGCTTGTTTAGTAGCTTGTTGTGCCTGTTCTGCTTGGGCTTGTTCAGTTGCTTGGGCTTGTTGTTGCTGTTGAGCTACCGCTTGAGCTTGTGCTTGTTGTTGAGCTACTACCTGAGCCTGTTCCTGAGCTTTCTTGTCCGCTTCTTCTTTAGCTTTAGCATCACTTCCAGCTTTTGCTTTAGCCTCTGCCTCAGCTTTTAACTTGGCTTGTTTCTCAGCTTCAGATTTGCGTTCTACTGAAGTTTTATCTGCTTTAACTCTAACAGATACCTTGCCAACCGACTCAGAAACTTGACGGGTCTGTGACAATGCAACCGAAACAGCGCCAACAATTAACAATAATGCGACAACTCCAGCAGTGATACGCTGTCTAATTGTCGTCTGTTTAACAAAATCTTTTACTTTTTCTAAAATTTGCATTTGACTCCCCTTTCCTATCCTATTATTCATAATGTGACCAAGCTGAATAAATTTCAACTTGTTTTAGTTCCTCATTTACTTTGTAAACGACTCGATGTTGATGGTTAATCCGTCTCGAGTACCGACCTTCCTTTTTGGGTTGAAGTTTCTCAAATGACTGAGATTGCTCATAGGGATCATTTGCCAAAGTTTCAACAATATCTAAAAAACTACTCTTTAAGTTTGACTGTTTCAACTTCTTTAAGTCATTTTTAGCAGAATTTTTAATGACAACTTGATAATTAGCCATTATAAACTATCCCAATCTAATTCAGAGACAGCAGAAAAACCAGTATCATCATTCTCACGTTCTCTCACTTTATCCATAACACCAACTTGTTCCAAGAATAATGTCTCTTGAATTGAGTGCCAATCTGATAAACTAATCAATACTGCATTATTTCCTGTCCGATCGCTAACGATTTCAACTTGACTATGATTAGCGTTCACATCTTTTAACAATTGATAGAAATTTTTTCTTGCATTTGATGGGCTTAAACTTAATTCTGTCATGATTTAGTTCTCCTTTATTCTATTATAACGTACTATTTAGCGTACGTCAATGGATAAAGTGTTTTTAAACCTGTCTTTACTCATCTTGAATTGGAGGTAGTGAATTAAATAAACTTGAATAATCTGAATTAGATTGTGGAGGTGGTAAAGGAACATCATCAATTCTTGGTAGCGTACTCATGACACTCGTGAACCCAGAATTATTTTGCCTTGATGGAGGCTTAGGTATCGTAATACCTGAGTCAAATAACCCATTATTCAATAATTGAGAGGCTCGCTGAGGTTGATGACTGTTTGTCGAAGGACTTGGAGATACTTTATTAGTTCCCTTTGTCTCTGGAGATTGTTGTCGTCCTCCCTGCATGTTCACATTTCGCCTTAAATCAGGAGTCGGTGGACTGACTGACGGCTGTGTTTTTCGATTGCGATTACTTAAATTATCAAGTGCCTCGTTATAATTGGACTGATGTGGCACATTGTTAGGACTCTCAGTTACTAAGTTATACTTCCCTTCAAACCCTAACTGTCCTAGTGCTCCGCCATTATCTTTGAAATCTTCAAAGCCATTTGAGACCTT
>CAZPYI010000129.1:0-6281 GCA_964590305.1 uncultured Streptococcus sp. | reverse complement strand
TCATCTGAAAAAACTTTAGTCAGTTTTTTTCGAAAATACTCATCAATTCTTGGCGTTATTGTGACTAATTGATCAGAAAGTATCAAGTCAGTATCATTAGGAGTAAACTGGTGAATGACGATATGTTTGATATAAAAATCCATTATCTTACAAATTTTCGTAAAGTGGTAAAGCATCTGTTAAAGCTTTCACTTCTTGGCGAACTTGACTTAAGACACCCTCGTCATCATGATTTTCTAGAGCTTTAACCATCAATTCTGCAATTTTACGAGACTCGTCAACACCCATGCCACGGCTAGTAATTGCTGGGGAACCCACACGAATACCAGATGTTTTGAAAGGTGATAATGTTTCAAATGGAATAGAATTTTTGTTAAGAGTAATATTAACTTCTTCCAAAACATTTTGCGCAACTTTTCCATTTTCAACAACTTTTGTCACGTCAACCAAAAAGACGTGGTTATCAGTGCCACCAGAAATCACACGGAAATTGTCGTGTTGATTGAATACATTGACCATAGCTTGAGCATTTTCAACAACTTTTTCACCATATTCTTTGAATTCTGGATCAAGCGCTTCTTTCAAGGCAACAGCTTTAGCAGCAATAACATGCATCAATGGTCCACCTTGCAGACCTGGGAAAACTGCTGAATTAATCTTCTTAGCAATGGCTTCGTCATTTGTCAAAGTCAGTCCGCCGCGTGGTCCACGAAGTGTTTTATGCGTTGTTGTGGTTGTGACATGTGCATATGGGACTGGATTTGGGTGATGCCCAGAAGCAACAAGACCCGCTATGTGTGCCATATCCACCATAAGATAAGCACCTACAGCATCCGCAATTTCACGGAATTTTGGAAAATCAATAATGCGAGAATAAGCTGAAGCCCCAGCTACAATTAACTTAGGTTGCTCTTTTAAGGCCAACTCTAACAGTAAATCATAGTCAATTTCTTCAGTCTTTGGGTTAACAGTATAAGGAACAAAATGATAAGTTTTTCCAGAAAAGCTTACTGGAGATCCATGAGTCAAGTGTCCACCTGCTGCCAAGTCCATACCTAAAACAGTGTCACCAGGTTCAATCAAGGCCATATATGCAGCAGCATTTGCTTGGCTACCTGAGTGAGGTTGTACATTGGCATATTTAGCACCAAAAAGTTCTTTCGCACGTTCAATTGCAAGATTTTCAACAACATCTACACAGTCAGTTCCACCATAATAGCGTTTTCCTGGATAACCTTCGGCATATTTGTTTGTCAATAAAGTTCCTTGTGCCGCCATAACAGCTTTGGAAACAACATTTTCTGAAGCAATTAATTCAATATTATTTTGCTGACGATCTTCTTCAGCATGAACTGCGTTCCAGAGGTCTTTGTCGTAAGTTTCATAGTTTCCCTTATCAAAAATCATTCATTTACTCCTTTAAAAATAAAAAGTGGTCTCAACCACTCTAGTGTAAGCCATTTTGTTTAGAATTGCAACCCTGGTAGTGCTTTCAAAAGATCATCTTTTGTAATGGCACCTTGTCTTAAAATACGCGCTTTGGAAGCAGATAAATCTAGAATGGTTGAATCCAAACCTGTAAGTGCCTCATCATCTGATACTCCAGTCACATCTACTTCAAATTGTTGCTGAATTTTTTTGAACTGTTTGCCGCTTTCTTGACCAGAAATATTAGCAGATGGTCCGATAAGTGGACCAAATTCTTTTATTAGCTGTAACGTTTGTGGATGATTTGGAATTCTAAAACCAACTGTAGACAAGCCAGAGTTAATCCAAGTAGGAACGAGATTGTTTGCCTTTAAAATAATAGTCAAGGGACCTGGTAAAAATTCATCATAAAGTTTTTTTAAATAGTTCGGTTGATCTTTTGAATAAGCAAGGATTGTTTTAAAATCAGCAACATTGAGATTCATGGCTTTGTCTTTAGGACGTTTTTTTAATTGGTAGACATTCTCAACAGCCTCTTCGTCCAAAGCTTTGGCAAACAGCCCATAGACTGTTTCGGTAGGAAGAATGACTGCCCCACCATTTTTTAATATGTCTCTAAAATTAGTCATTTGCCATTACAACCATTCTATCTTTTCCAAAAATATCTTTTAATAGACGAACATGTTTGTCAGGATAATAGTGTTTGAGGAGATTTTGAATCTCACTTCCTTGTTTATATCCTATTTCAAAATAAATCTTGCCTTGCTCACTTAGGAAATTGCTAGATTGCTCAATAATCTGACGGTAAATAGCAAAGCCATCTTCATCAGCAAAAAGTGCTAAATGCGGCTCAGAAGCGAGTACATTTATACCAACTTCATCCTTATCTTTATAAGAAATATAGGGAGGATTAGACACGATAATATCAAATTTTTCTGAAATATTACTAAAAGTATCTGATTGGAGAAAATTAATCTCTACATCATGTGTCTGAGCATTTTCTTGTGCAAGAGACAAAGCACCCTTAGAAATATCCGAAGCCGTAACTTCCCAGTCAGGACGCTCATATTTCAATGAAATAGCGATTGCGCCACTACCTGTCCCAATATCCAGAAGTGATACTTTTTTTGAATCATTCTCTGACAAAATCAAATCCACAAGCTCTTGCGTTTCTGGTCGTGGAATGAGAACTCTTTCGTCAACCCTAAAGACCAAATCTCGAAAATAAGCTTTGCCAGTTATGTATTGAGGTGACTGATGGTTTCTCAACTGTTTAAAAATGTCTTTCAAAAGATTCTCATCTTCAAAAGACACTTCTTTATTTTGATGCAATAAAAAATCTAATGCAGACCAGTCCTTTAATTCCCTAAAAACATAAGTCAGGTTTTCTTTATCTTCACCAACACTCTTCAATTGCTTCTCATATTGACTAAAAAGCTGTGCATAATTCATTAGCGATTCAACTCTTCTAGTTTCTTGGTTTGATCAAAAAGAATCAAAGCATCTACTACTTCATCAAGTTTACCTGACAAAATGGTATCTAATTTCTGCAAAGTCAAGCCAATGCGGTGGTCTGTGACACGATTTTGTGGAAAGTTATAAGTGCGAATACGCTCCGAACGGTCACCGGTTCCAACAGTTGATTTACGTTCCGCATCTTGCTCGTCTTGTGCAATTTGTGCAAAATGGTCTGCTACTCTAGCACGAATAATCTTAATAGCTTTGTCACGGTTTTTTTGTTGTGTCCGTTCTTCTTGCATTTCAACTTTGATATTGGTTGGTATGTGAACCATACGAACAGCCGTTGCAACTTTATTGACATTCTGTCCACCTGCACCTGAGGCATGATAAATATCAACCCGAAGATCTTTTGGATCAATATCATATTCAACTTCTTCGACTTCTGGCATAACAAGCACGGTCGCCGTTGACGTGTGAACGCGTCCTTGACTTTCTGTTACAGGGACACGCTGTACACGATGGGCACCAGATTCGTATTTTAACTTGGAATATACGGATTGCCCAGAAACCATAGCGACAACTTCTTTGATACCACCAACGCCATTGTAGGAAGCTTCCATGATTTCAAACCGCCAGCCTTGATTTTCGGCAAATCTCTGATACATGTTTAACAAATCCCCTGCAAAAAGAGCAGCTTCATCTCCACCAGCAGCTCCACGGACTTCCAATATGATATTTTTGTCATCATTTGGGTCTTTTGGTAAAAGAAGAATTTTAAGTTTTTCTTCGTAGTCTTCCTTTGCTGCTTTAGAATCTTTAAGCTCATCTTTTGCCATCTCTTCTAGTTCAGCGTCACCGCCAGCATCTTTAATCATTTCTTCAGCATCAGCGATATTTTGGATGGTATCCTTGTATTCACGATAAACAGCTACCGTCTCTCTGGTATTTGCTTCTTCTCGTGATAATTCCATAAATCGCTTGGTATCAGACACGACATCAGGGTCACTCAGTAACTCTCCCAACTCTTCATAGCGGTCTTCTACAGATTGTAATTGATCGTAAATATTCATTTGTATTGTTAATCTCCTCTTAATACAGAAGGGGTTTTCTGTTACTCTTGTTCTTAGTTGCTTATCTAACTTTTGTTTCCTTATACTGTAACTAAACTGATTTTTTCTAAATTTTAGGGTTGAAGTAATGCTTTCGGCAGACTGGAATGTATGTTTCATTACCACCTATTTGAATCTGCTTTCCTTCATAAACTGGTTTGCCGTTTTCTGTTCGTAAAACCATTATGGCTTTTTTGCTACAAAATTGGCATATTGTTTTAATTTCATCAATCTTGTCAGCTAATAATAGAAGATACTTTGAACCTTCAAAAAGTTCATTTTGAAAATCATTCTTCAAACCAAAAGCCATAACTGGCACCTTGAGTTGGTCTACAACTTTGGCTAAATCATAGACATGTTTTTTGCTCAAAAATTGACTCTCATCAATTAAGACACAATAGGGTTTGACAGGTAAATTAGCAATGTACGATAAAATATCCATATCTTCTGATATGGGAACAGCTTCACGCCTCATCCCAATCCGACTAGATACGACGCCAAGTTCATCTCTTGTGTCTAGTGAACTGGTCATGATGACAACAGGCTTTCCCTGCTCCTCATAATTGTGTGCTACCTTTAAAATTTCAATGGACTTTCCTGAATTCATTGTCCCATATTTATAATATAATTGAGCCAAAACTATCAATCCTACCTTCTACTCATATTTTACTATTTTACCATAAATGAACTGAAATAACATTAGCAAATACTGGACAAGAAATGCTCAGGAATGATTATCGAAAATGAAAATATAGATTGCCATTATTAAATCATCATCTCTCATATTGTTATGTGACATAATAATGCAATTTTTGAATAAACCATCATTAATCATAAAACGATATTACTCTGTCTTTACTAACTTTTTAAGTACATTCAGTAAAAGAGTGCTATAATAGGTATGGTTCATTTTTATCTTTTAACAGTTATTAATACAAAGGAGACTACAGATGCCGTTTGTCAAAATTGATTTATTTGAAGGTCGTACACAGGAGCAAAAAATAGAATTGGCTCGTGAAGTGACTGAGGTTGTTTCACGTGTTGCGAAAGCTCCAAAAGAAGCCATCCATGTTTTCATCAATGATATGCCTGAAGGAACTTACTATCCACAAGGTGAGATGAAGAAAAAAAGTTGAGATGACTATCTCAACTTTTTTAATCTGTTGATGAGTTTACCCAAAAAAACAGAGGAGGTAATAGTTTGCAAGATACGCATAGTTTGAAAATGATGGGAACTGTCATTGATATCATGATAGAATCAGAAAAGCCTAACCAGCATATTGAAAAAGTTATTCAGTTACTCAATGTCTATAAAAATCGCTTTAGTGCAAATGATGACGATTCTGAATTAGCACAAATAAATCAGTACGCAGGTGTTCAGCCTGTCACAGTTCATCCAGATTTATTCGAATTAGTTGCCATTGGCAAAAAAAATAGTATTGAGAAACCTAGTAACCTAAATATTGCTATAGGTCCGCTTGTTCAGAGCTGGCGTATTGGCTTTGATGATGCAACTGTTCCAGATAGTAGTCAGATTAAGGAAGCACTCAAGTTATCAAATCCTGCTGAGATAATTCTAGACTCGGCTAATCAGGCTGTTTTTTTATCACAAAAAGGGATGAAAATAGACCTTGGTGCATTGGCAAAAGGTTACATTGCTGACAAAGTTATTGCTTATCTTAAATCTGAAAAAGTCCAATCTGCTATGATAAATCTGGGTGGAAATGTTCTTATAACTGGTGACAATCCCAAACGTGACAATGGTATTTGGAATATCGGCATTCAACACCCTCAGAAAAAAAGAGGGGAAAACATCGGAATCCTCAAGATTTCTGACAAATCAGTCGTTACCTCAGGTATTTACGAAAGACATCTCAAAGTGGGAAATAAAGATTACCATCATATTTTTGATCAAAAAACTGGTTATCCTATTGAAACTGATTTAGCCAGCCTCACAATTGTTTCAAAACATTCTCTTGATTGCGAGATTTGGACAAGCAGACTTTTCGGTTTGCCACTTGTTGACATCATCATGACCATTAATGCTACACCGTACATTGAAGGGATTCTTATCACACGTGATAAGCGAATCGCTGTCACTGATGGGCTGAAAAAAGACTTTAAATTACTCTATCGCTCTTGAGACTTCTTTACGTCTGAACATTACCACAAACTCTGCCAATTCACATTCTAGCACAAAAGTCTGGGAAAAATAACCCAGACTTTTTCATCTCTTTTAACATATCACCTAATCAAAAGCCTTACAAGCTTTTAATTAGTTCG
>CAZPYI010000128.1:0-6342 GCA_964590305.1 uncultured Streptococcus sp. | reverse complement strand
AGTAGACGTCTAGCTTGATTTAACTTTTCTTGGTAACGATCAATACGTCCTTGTAAATCTGTTGAAAGCAAGCGCTGATTCAGCATACGCTCTTCCTGTAAACTTCTTGCATACTCTTGTCGCATAGTTGTCAGCATACTCGTTGTCAGCTTATCCAACTTCTGTAGATAGCCATCATAGAGACGCTCAGGCTGTCTAAAAATAACAGAAGACGCCAACTTTTGAAGTTCTTGCTCTCTTTGCTTAATGAGATGCATAAGAGCATTATAAGCGCGTGTTTGCCTCTCTTGCAGAAAAGCAAGGACATCGGCTTTAGTAACTGGTGTTGCTAATTCTGCTGCTGCTGTTGGTGTTGCTGCACGCCTATCTGCTACGAAATCAGCTAGTGTTGTGTCTGTCTCATGACCTACACTAGAAATTATCGGTAAATGCGATTCAAAAATTGCTTGTACAACTAACTCTTCGTTGAAAGCCCAAAGGTCTTCAATAGACCCACCACCACGACCAACAATCAAAAGATCCAAATCATCCCGCTCATTTGCACGGTTGATATTATCAGCAATTTCTTGTGCTGACCCTTCACCTTGAACCTTTGTGGGGAAAAGTAAGATATCAACTCCTGAAAACCGACGAGAGATGGTTGTGATAATATCCCTAATAACTGCCCCACTTGGACTAGTAATGACGCCTATTTTCTTAACAAATTGTGGAATATTTTGTTTATGACGGTCATCAAAATAACCTGCCTGAGTCAATTTTTTCTTTAATTGCTCAAATTGAATAGCCAAAGCTCCAATGCCATCTGGCTCAGCTTTTTCTATAAGAATAGAATAGGAACCACTAGGTTCATAAAGTTGAACACGACCAATGACATTAATCTTCATGCCCTCTTCAAGTTCAAAACCCAGTTTTTTGTAGTTTCCTGTCCACATCGTTGCTTGTATAACAGCCTTATCATCTTTGAGTGAAAAATACTGATGACTGGGACGTTTTCTAAAATTTGAAACCTGACCAGTTAAGTAGACCCTTTCTAAATAAGGATCTCGATCAAATTTCAGTTTCAAATATTTTGTCAAACTTGATACAGATAAATAATCTGGCATTTAGCTTCCTTTCACGAGTGTATAGATAGTGTTATTATAGCAAAAAATGACAAAAAAAACTTTAAATCGCCTCACGAAATAATGGGATTCCCAGCTATTTTAGTTCGACCAATTTTGGCTTATACTAATTTATTTTTAAGACAGAAAAAAATATTCAATTTTAGAAAGAAGGGGACCAATCGAAAAAGCTTCGTCATTTTGACGGAGCTCATTTATCCAGTTTATCAACTATTGATCTTTGAGATTTCTTTCATTACTCTTGAGATTTCTTCACTAATTTTTGTAGGTAAAACAACATAGGCATCTTTAGCTAATTGATCAGCAATGTAAGAGTGTAGATAAGTCGCTACTGCCACTGATTCAAATAAATCACTCTTAAATTGCGCTACAAATCCCGCTATCATACCTGCCAAAGTATCTCCCATGCCTCCAGTTGCTTGGTAAGGCCCGCCAACAGCTAGTTCTCCAACCTGTCCATCTTGCTTATATACTTTCGTATGATGAGACTTAGCAACAAGTATTGTCATTTTAGGAAATTTACATAAGGCAACTTGTGTATCTTCCTGTGTTTGTTTTTGAATTGGTAGACCTGACAATCTCTCCCATTCTTTTTGATGGGGGGTAAGAATCAGTCTGTCTGTTTTCCAATATATCTGATTTTTTTGAGCCACCAAATTCAAAGCCGACCCATCTATGATTAATGATTGCTTTTCTGAGACATTTTCTAATACAATATCGAGTGTTGATTCAGCAAGTGCATCTTCCGTCAGCCCTGGTCCAATCAAAATAACATCTGCTGATAAACATTGCTCTAACAAGAGTTTTCTTTCTGACATATCAAAAGCCATAGCTTCTGGTAAATGGCTATGCAGTGCTGTGATGTTATCCTTGTGAGTAGCTACCATGACTAAACCTGCACCACTGTTAACACAAGCGATAGCTGTCATAATAATGGCACCCCCATAAGGTGAGTTGCCACCAATAAGAAGAACACGCCCAAAAGTTCCCTTGTGAGTATTAGTTAAACGTGGCGCAATGACTTTTCGCGCAAGATGTTTATCAATAATCATATTACTCTATTTCTATTTGAGACTTCTAAGTGCTGCTTGGTAGGTCTGTTCTAAAAGCATTGTAATCGTCATCGGCCCCACCCCACCAGGAACTGGTGTAATGAGACTAGCGATTTCAGACACCTCATCAAATTTCACATCTCCAATGAGTTTACCATCGTCATCTCGGTTCATACCGACGTCAATAACAATTGCTCCTTCTTTGACAAATTCTTTGGTTACAAAATGACCACGACCAATTGCTACAATAAGAATATCAGCTCTTTTAGCTATCTCAGGCAAACGTCTTGTCCGTGAGTGAGCTAAAGTTACAGTGGCATTTTTATCTAAAAGTAGTTGTGCCATAGGTTTTCCAACAATATTGGAACGTCCAATTATAACAGCATCCTTGCCTTCAAGGTTAACATGGTATTCACGAAACATCTCCATGATACCTGCAGGAGTACAAGGAACCATTTGAGGACGCCCATTCCAAAGATGCCCAGTATTTACTGGATGAAAACCATCAACATCTTTCTTCGGATCTATTGCCAAAAGAATTTTTTTATCATTAATGTGGCTTGGTAAAGGCAGTTGAACTAAAATACCATGAAAAGTAGGATCTTCATTGTATCTTTCAATCACCTCTATAAGCTCTTCTTCGCTGATGGATTCTGACAAACGCACGGTTTCACTTTTGAAACCAGCTTTAGTGGCAGAACGCTCTTTATTGCGAACATAAACTTGGCTAGCTGGATTGTCACCAACTAAAATTACAACAAGACCTGGTACAATACTTTTTTCAGTTTTTAATTTATTAACTTTATCAGCTAACTCAGTTTGCATTTTCAATGCTAACGCTTTTCCATCAATAATCGTTGCCATACACGTCTCCACTTTCTTTTTTTCTATTATACCAGATTATCAAGCTAAAAGAATGACTATTTTATGGGCTCTAAGTCTAAAGGTAATCCTAGCATTTTAAAATCGTACCTAAATATGGGTCTGTAAACTATCATATTTAATTATCATCTTTTAAAAAACAGCTTTTCTTGAAACAATTGAAAACATATAATACTTTTGGAAATACAAAAAGACTCCTTAAAGGAACCTTTTTACATCATTTTTGTGTGTCATTTTTCTATTTCACCTTACTGTTTTGTGCATTTCATCCTTAACAGGACAAGAACAATCGCATTCGCCACAGGAGCCTTTCCCTTTAATAAAACTTCGGAAACCTAGAAAAACTGCTACTACAATCAATACTGCTATGATAATTGTTGCCATCTTTTCCTCCTAATCTTTAACAAAACCTAAATTGTCTAATGTGATAATATCTTCCTTGATTTGTCGTGGCTTTCTTATAATAAAATAGACAATAAGGAGAAGAAGTGCCACTGCGATAAAAGTCCAAAGTGAAACACTAGCACCATAAAACGCAATCAAGCCAAATTGATAGATAATCAGACTAATCACATAAGCAAGCCCAGTTTGAAAAACAATAGCACCAATAGTCCACTTTGCATTTCCCATCTCACGTTTGATAGCTCCCATAGCTGCAAAACATGGGGCACAAAGAAGATTAAATACTAAAAATGAATAAGCTGCCAAGGCTGAGTAATCCGCTTGAAGACTATGCCAAAGGCTACTCGTTGTATTGTCCTTGTAAAGGATGCCAAAGGTGGCAACGACCGTTTCTTTAGCCGCTAACCCTGTGACTGCTGCAACAGTTGCTTTCCAATTACCAAAGCCAAGCGGTTGAAAAAGCCATGAAATTGATCGTCCGAGAGATGCCAATATGGATCTTTCAGTATCTACCGACTGGAATGAAAAATTATAAGAACTCATGAACCAAATTAAAACGGTTAGACTAAAAATAATGGTCCCTGCTCGTTTCATGAAACTGAGAGCTTTCCCAAAAGCATAACGCAATACAGATAAAGCCTTAGGCAAATGATACGTAGGTAATTCCATAATAAAAGGACTAGTATAACCACCAAGAAAACTCGTCTTTTTAAGTGCGATACCCGATAAAATAATGGTCGCTAAACCGATAAAATAAGCACTTGGTGCTACAAAGGGATTACTTGGAAAGAAAGCCCCCGCAATGAGCGCAATAATTTCCAATTTGGCCGAGCACGGCATGAAAGTAGACGTCATAATAGTAATGCGACGATCACGCTCGTTTTCAATAGTACGACTTGCCATAATCGCTGGGACACCACAACCTGTTGCAATTAACATGGGAATAAAAGATTTTCCAGATAAGCCAAAACGCCTAAAAATACGATCCATTAGGAAAGCAATGCGGCTCATATAACCAATATCCTCTAGAATTCCCAGACAAATAAAGAGAACAAATATTTGAGGTAAGAAACCTAATACAGTACCTACACCTGCCAGTATGCCATCCACAATTAAAGATTCTAACCAGTTCGCTACATTCAAATAATCTAATAGCGAAGTTGCTGCATTTGGGATATATTCTCCAAAAAGAACATCGTTAACCCAATCTGTCCACATTGTTCCAACCGTTTGAATGGAAAAATAATAAACTAAAAACATGACAAAAGCAAATATAGGTAATGCTAAAATTCTATTAGTAACAATCTTATCAATCTTATCTGATAAATTCATCTTAAATTCGCCATCCTGACTTTGTGCCATCTTTGCAACACGTTCAATAAAAGCATAACGTTCATTGATAACAATGGATTCCGAATCCTCTATAAAAATTTCTTCAGTAATTTTTATAATTTCACTGATTTCACTCTTTTGGAAATCTGATAAATTTAAGTCCTCTCCCACCAAAGTATCCCGTTCGAAAAGCTTGATGGCATAAAATCGTACTGACCGTTCAGGTACTGTATTCCCAAGTATATCAATAATTTCAGCGATAGCAGATTCAAATTTTGAATCATAAAGTGGGTATTGAATCTTATCCACTCTTGTTTTTGTTATTTGACTAGCTTTATGGACAGCTTTTTCAACACCAGTATTCTTTACAGCACTGGTTGAGATGACAGGAACTCCTAACTGATAAGACATCTTCTCAATGTTTATCGATTTCCCTTGACTCTTTAGAACATCACTCATATTGAGAGCGATAGTCACAGGAATACCTGTCTCAATGAGTTGAGTAGTCAGATACAGGTTTCGCTCTAAGTTAGTTGCATCTACAACATTAAGGATGCTGTCTGCACGATTACTTAAGAGATAATCACGCGCCACCTTTTCCTCAGGACTGTATGGAGACATAGAGTAAATCCCTGGTAAGTCCTGAACTTCTAAATCTTTGTGCTTTTTGGCAATGCCACTCTTGCGTTCAACAGTCACACCAGGCCAGTTACCAACACGTTGATTAGTTCCTGTTATCAAATTAAAGAGGCTAGTTTTCCCACTGTTAGGATTTCCAATCAAAGCAATCTCTGTCATATGTTTCCCTCGCTAACTGTTCTTACGACACTAATCATCTGTGCCTCAGATTTCCGAAGTGTCAACTCATAGCCTCTGAGGCTAATTTCGATTGGATCACCTAGAGGGGCAATTTTTCTAAGCAACACCTTAGTATGACGAGTTAACCCCATATCCATCAGACGGCGCTTAGATTCCTTGCCTACAAAAATACTTTCAACATAAGCGAACTCTCCCACATGCAATTCTGATAATGGTAGAGTCTCAAGTTTTCTTTCTTCTTCTGCGACATCTATATGATTCAAAATAGATTGATCAAATGCAAGACGACTTGATTTAAGCATAACAATAGCACTGGTTGTTGTTTTAGAAATGAGTTTTACAGGTGTTCCAACCTTTAGTCCAAGATTTGATAAGTGTCTTTGACTATCCTCTGGCAGGTCTATATTGATTATAATATAGGGAATATCAACTTTTGCATTCTGTAAAATCAAATTTCTTGACCTCCTCAATAAATTTTGCTAAAAATCCATTTTTTACAATGTTAGTATATCACAAATCAAAATTTTTCTAAAATTCTAATGAAAATCTCTGTACTAGAGAAACACTCTACCAATTTGATAAAGCTAATAAAATATACCGCCCTAAAGACTCTGATAATAGTTAAGTGATTTGGATAAAGTAAATCTTATAATTATTTTTCAACTCTTTCTATAATTATATAAATTATGCTTAAAATTAATTAAAAAAGTTGAGAATATCTCTCAACTTTTCTC
>CAZPYI010000127.1:0-6614 GCA_964590305.1 uncultured Streptococcus sp. | reverse complement strand
TCTTCCAATCACTACTAAACTAATCATAATTACTTCATAAAGAGCGAAAAAGAGTGCAAAACAATGCAAGAAAAATTCCTCAGGTAATACCCATATAATAGGGTCTGTTGCAGGGTTAAAAAGCCAAGAAGAATCACCCGGAAAGAGCACTTCATGAAACATGGTAAAGAAATTATCAAATCCTATTAGCACTGCCATTAGTCCAACAATAATTGGAACAACTGCCGCACTAATAAAGGCTTTCTCATGTAAAAAGAATGACTTGTTTTCTTTTGCTTGCTTAAGAAAACGCCAGCTTGGATAAGCAAGCAGAAGTAAAATAGCTTGAGCTATTTGAAAAAGATGCTTGACATCTCTGAAATGTCCTAAGCCGCTAGCTGATGAACTAAAAGATGGCATATCTAAAACGGTTGAAAAGGGATTGGTTAGATAGCTCATGAGAATATTAAAGTTATAATAAATCGTTTCCTTGCTTAGGTAAACAACTTTCTCCAGATGAAAAAAATCAATTTCCAAAGGATATATGAGCCATGCGCCATAGATTGTTGCTACGATTGCGAGTGCAAGCAACCAAAGCCAAGTGCTAAACGTCCATATTTTATCTTTCATTGAAACTCCACTCATCTAAGCTAGCTAAAACATAATCTGGCTGAATTGGTAAACTTGGAACTTCTTCAATTTTGGTAAAGCCAGTAGTTACAAGTAATGTAGGGATATCATTTTGAATACCAGCCATGATATCTGTCAGGTAGTTATCACCAACCATAATGACTTCATGACGCTTAACACCTAAGAGGTCCAGTGCCTTATTCATAATAATAGCATTGGGTTTTCCAATAAAAACGGGCTTGATACGTGTCGCAGACTCTAGTAAAGCATTTATCGAACCCGCTCCTGGCATTAGTCCTCGTTCAGTTGGAATATTTAAATCAGGATTGGTGCCAATAAAAAGAGCGCCATTTTGAATCGCCAAGGTTGCTATGGCCAATGTCTCATAAGTTAAGAGAGTATCTAACCCTACTACCACGTACGCTGGCTGTTCGGTATCTTCACTATAGCCTGCTTCTGCGATTGCAGTTCTCAAACCAGTTTCTCCAATGACGTAGGCTGTTTTTCCTCGATTCATGTCATTCATATAATCAATGGTTGCCATTGTCGCTGTGTAGATAGTATTAAGAGGCGTTTGAACATTGAACTGTTCTGCAAGCATTTCTTGTACCTTTTCAGGTGTACGTGTTGTATTATTTGTTACTAATATATAAGGAATCTTTTTCTCTTTTAGTCGTTCAATAAATCGCTCTCCAGCAGGAATGCGATTTTTTCCTTTATAAATGGTACCATCTAAGTCAATTAAATAACCTTTGTAAGTCATCTTTTCTCCATTATTTTAGTCGATATATGTTTGCCATCTTTTATCGTGATGAGCATCAAAGCATAGCTTTATTTGTTCTGAGCTTGTCTTTTGACTTGCTAATATTGGTAAATGATCTAAATCAAAATAATCCGAAGCAATGGTCTCAAGATTCTCTTCAAATTGACCACCTGTCACATGACACAATGACATAATCTTACACACCTTATGAGCATACTTAGGTGGATTATGTTTGTCCCTATCTTGAATGGCAATGACTCGCTCAAGGACAACGTCAAGGCCAGCTTCTTCCTTAACTTCTTTTATGGTATTTTCTCCGACAGACTTATCAACATCGCACCAGCCACCTGGCAAAGACCAAGTACCATCAGCTTCCTGTACTAAGAGAATCTTATCATCCTTAAAAATAGCTGCGCGGGTATCTATTTTTGGTGTTTGATACCCCGTTTCATTGGCAAAAAGATCTTTTACCTTATCATGCGGCAGACCTGATGCATCTTCTAACATCTGAACAGAAATGTCCCGAATTTCCTCAAAACGCTCAATATCATACTTATCTCTACCATAAGCTAATCCAGTTTGCGCCAATGCTTGCAATTTAACTGCCCAATCTAACCAACGTCCATCGTTCATTTCACATCCTCATTATGCTATCGGCTTCCAAGTGATTAGGGCATGTGTATTAACATCACCTTCAGAAGTGATTTCATGCTTCGTCACAAGACCATTCTGCTCAATTCGTGAAGTAACATCAGAGCCATAGCGTACTTCTTTTGCATATTTCAAATTTATTTTAGCTGGGATATGAGTTCTCAAAAAATCTAAATCAATGACATCGTACATCCATTCGAGGTAACGACTGTTGTTTACATGCCCATTTAAGTCAAGATCAAAATAACGCACATGATAGAGTCTTTCTTTAGGGTTTTCCAAATCTTTGTATTTTGGACCTCGGAGGATCTTTTTTATTTTCTCTGATTGATAAACTTCTACAATCTCATCAATAACTGGGTGAACTTTCCGTGTTTCATAATTCATCAAAACAAAAGTCGAATGAATAGTCATTAATTTTTCATCGTTTTCACTATAAATAGTAAAATCACGATAACAAAATAGCTTATTATACGCAATTGCTTCTGTTTCAATCACAATCTTTTCAGCATACTCAGGTAAGCGCTCAATCTCAATATCATATTCAGTGATAATCCAGACAAGCTGATGTTCTTTGAAAATCCTATCATCACTCATTCCTAAACTATAGGACTGCATACCAGATACTTGCAAAGATAAAGATAAAAGATGAGGTAATTTAATATGTTGATTAACATCACTCTCATAGAAAGGCACTTGATATGATTCTCTATATTTTAAACCCATTTTTTACTCCATTATAAATTTCTCTGCTACAGTATCTCCTAAGAAAAGACCTCTCTTAGTCATGCGTACTCTGCCATCCTCTGCTACTAGAAGACCCTGATTCTTCAAATCAGATACGACACTACCGTAAGTCTTTTCAAAAGAAAGTCCAAATTTTTCTTCAAACTTTTTAATAGAAACGCCTGTCTTCTTGCGCAATCCAAGAAAAAGCTCTTCTTCCATCATTTCGTGTATGGCAAGTTTTTCTTCAGATAGTCTTGCATTTCCTTCATCGACTCCCTTGAGGTAATGTTGTATCGGTCCTCTATTACGGTAACGGATGCCATCAAGATAACCAGAAGCTCCTGCCCCACATCCAAAATACTCTTCATTGTCCCAATACATGAGATTGTGACGACTTTCAAATCCTGGTTTTGTGAAATTAGAGATTTCGTAATGCTCAAACCCATTGGCCTCCATTTCTGAAATGATGTACTCAAACATCTCCGCCTCTATATCTTCGGTAGGAAGATTGAGCTTACCACGTCTCATTTTGTTCATAAAAACGGTATGGTTTTCCAATATCAGACTATACAAACTAAGATGCGGAATTCCAAGGGACAAAGCTTTAGCGACATTATCTTTCAGATTTTCCATGGTCTGACCAGGTAAAGAATAGATGAGGTCGATTGAAATATTTTCAAAACCAGCTGACTTTAAGTTATCGATTGTCGAATAAATCTGTGCTTCATTATGACTGCGACCAATTTGTCTGAGCTGACGGTCATCAAATGTTTGGACACCAAGAGAAATGCGATTAACTGCAGAATTCTTAAGGACTGCTATCTTATCCTCTGTCAAATCACCTGGATTAGCTTCAATAGTAAACTCTTCTAGGTAATCCAGATTCAGATTCTTAGACAGTTGACTTAACAGATAATCTAATTGTTGAGCTGTAATAGAGGTTGGTGTGCCGCCACCAATATAAAGTGTCCGAAGGTTTCTAACATGATAGGATTCAAATTCACGTATCAGTGCCTTAAGGTAAGCATCAACTGGCTGATTTTTGATAAAAACTTTAGAAAAGTCACAATAATAGCAAATCTGTGTGCAAAAAGGAATATGCACATAAGCCGAAGTCGGTAATTTGTTCATGACCTTATTTTAGCATTTTTAAGAAAAAAAGTGTCAAGTATTTCATGTTTTGATTTGACCTCAAAAAGTAGACAGTGTATACTTTTATGTAGGAGGGAACTAAATGAAGCGAAATACTGCTCAACTTAAAGAAAAACTCATAGAAACTGGTATTGAAGAAATCAAGAATAATGGTATCGATGCTATTTCACTAAGAACTATAGCTAAAAAATGTGGCGTAACGCATGGCACACCTTACCGACATTTTGAAAGTAAAGATGGCTATTTGGAATTGATATTAAAGCACCTCTCAGTTTTCTTTTCTGAAGAACTAATGCAAGATGTTAAAGAGGAAAAGACTGCGAAAGAAGCGATTACTGTGATGGGATCAAATTATTTACATTTTTCTAGTGACTACCCCTTCTTTTTTGAAGCCCTTTTTATCAAATATCCCTTAACCTTTCTCAATATTTCAAAGACAACTCTCTCCACAGAATATGAAATCCCTGGCTTTATTCGTTTTAAAGAAGTTGTCTTACGACTGATTGAAGAAGAACAGCTACTTGTGAGCGAGACTGATGCCATATTGCATCTTTGGAGCTTCATATCAGGATTAGCAATTTTAGCAAACGCTCAAAAAGTAAGTATGGACCTACACGTTGATTTTGAAGAATCCATTATTAATATGCTTACCATCTACATTGCAGGAGGAAAATCATGAACATTTTAATAGTATACGCACATCCTAATCATCATAGTTTTAATGCAGCAATTTTAAAACAAGTGCAATCTCATCTATCAAAGAAACATAGCGTTCAACTTTTGGATTTATATGCTGAAAATTTTGACCCTATTCTTAGATTCGATAATAATAATAAACGCCGAAACCTAAAAAATCTCCCTCAAACTAAAAAATACCGCAATCAAATTTCATGGGCTGATAAGCTCATCTTCATCTTTCCAATTTGGTGGGGAGGTATGCCAGCTATTCTGAAAGGCTATATTGATAGTGTCTTTGTATCTGGCTTTGCCTACTCTAATAAAAAAATGGGAATGGATGGTCATCTAAATGGAAAGTCTGCTTGGATAATTACAACACACAATACCCCATCAATCATTGCACATTACTTCTCTCAGGACTATGGAAAGGTGCTTAAAAAACAAGTCTTAAAAGCTTGTAGTATTTCTCCAATAAAACATACTGATATCACAAGTGTAGAAAGATTAAGTGAAGAAAAACTTAAACAAGTTCTGGGTAAGGTTTCAGATGATGCTAAAAATATTTGATAAGACTTTTTTATTTCACACATAATAGTTACTCTATTACTTATAAAATAAAAGAAAAAGAAGCTTGGAAATGCTATTCCCTAGCTTCTTTTTCTTTTATCATCTTTACAACATGTACATGTGTATCATCTGTGACCTGCTCTTGAGACTCTGCTGTCTTTTTAAAACCTGCATTTTGGAATAATTTCTGTGCTCGTTTGTTGAAATCTGCAACAACTATGAACATTTTCTCAAATACATACTTTTCAACTGCAAATGCTTCAATTGCTTGAAAAAAGTCTCTTCCCCAACCTTGTCCAATATACTTTGGTTTCATTCCTAAATTTATCTTCAATTCATTATCTTCTAACATGAATTCTGTAAATCCTACTAAAGCACCGTTTCGGATAACCTGAAAATAGTGGTTTTCTCGTTCTTCAGAAGACAGAAGTTTCTCGGAATCCACTACATTAGCCACAAAGTCGTAATAGTTATAAGGTACTTCATAAGTCCAGTCTTTTATAATTTCTTCAGCAGTTACTTGAGACATTGGAGTGACATAAAAATAGACTTCCGATAATAATTTCCTGAAGGATTTTTCTAAATTTTTCTTTCGTTTTAAGATGGTGATCTCTTTATCAATATCTTTGTAAACATAGTCAGCATAAGACTGTTGATATTCTGGAATCATGGATGTATAGACTTCTCTGACATCGTCTGAGAGTTGATTTGCTAAGCGTTGAATAGAGGTAGTTGTTTTCTCTATGACCATATTATCTCCTTTATTTTTGGGTAGATGTCATTTATTATACAGAAAAAAAACGCTGAAAGACAGCATTTTCTCTTATCATTATTCAATTCCAATCTGATCACGAACCACATCAACAATAGTATCTACATAATAGTCGACTTCTTCATGTGTCGGGGCTTCTGCCATGACACGTAAAAGCGGTTCAGTTCCACTTGGTCTGACAAGAATTCGACCATTTCCTGCCATTTCATCTTCCATTTTCCCAATAATTTCAGCGATGGCTGGAACTTCCATTGCCTTATCCTTCATAGAATTTTCAACACGGATGTTGACTAATTTTTGTGGGTAAATGGTTACTTCACCAGCTAATTCAGAAAGTGACTTGCCAGTTTCCTTCATAATTTTAGTCAACTGGATAGCTGTAAGTTGACCATCTCCAGTTGTATTATAATCCATGATAATGACATGTCCAGATTGTTCACCACCCAGATTATAACCCGATTTACGCATCTCTTCAACAACATACCTATCACCAACTGCAGTGATTTCTTTATTGATTCCTTCTCGATCCAGTGCTTTGTGGAACCCAAGGTTTGACATAACAGTTGTAACAATTGTGTTTTCTACTAGCTTCCCTTTGTTCGAAAGATATTTACCGATGATATACATAATCTTGTCACCATCTACGATATCACCGTTTTCATCCACTGCAATTAGACGGTCGCTGTCACCATC
>CAZPYI010000126.1:0-6821 GCA_964590305.1 uncultured Streptococcus sp. | reverse complement strand
GAAACTTATCATTGACCTTATTTATGAAGGTGGATTCAAGAAAATGCGTCAATCAATTTCAAATACTGCCGAATTTGGGGACTATGTTTCAGGTCCACGTGTTATCACAGCACAAGTTAAAGAAAACATGAAAGCTGTTCTTGCCGATATTCAATCAGGTAAGTTTGCACATGATTTCGTTGAAGACTATAAAGCTGGTCGCCCACGTCTTGAAGCTTACCGCAAAGAAGCAGCAGACTTAGAAATCGAAAAAGTTGGTGCAGAACTTCGTAAAGCAATGCCATTTGTTGGTCAAAACGACGATGACGCTTTCAAAATCTACAACTAAATTTTTGAAACGTGACTACTTCCCTTTGCAAATTGAGGGAAGTTTTTTTGTGTAAGATCAGGGTGTAAGGACACCGTTTTACCAGATAAACCAAGCTAATAAATGTTGCACTTGTGTCTATGTGGTAATGTTAATTTACTTTATTTTTGATATAATAGTGAATGGGCAAAAGATTATGATAAGGAAGGTATAGAAATGATTTCAGCTAAAGATGTTGTTCGAGCGCACAATGTTTTGAAAAATGTTGTTGAACGAACACCACTCGATTTTGACCGCTATCTATCAGAAAAATATGGCGCGACTATTTATTTAAAACGAGAAAATATGCAGAAAGTACGCTCTTTTAAAATTCGTGGAGCTTATTATGCTATTCATCAACTATCTGATGATGAGAAAAGACGTGGTGTTGTTTGTGCCTCTGCGGGAAATCACGCACAAGGGGTGGCATTTACCTGCCATGAAATGAGGATACCTTCCACAATTTTTATGCCTGTCACAACACCTCAACAAAAGATAACTCAAGTACAATATTTTGGTGGGGCATTTGTAACCATTAAGCTTGTTGGAGACACGTTTGACTCTTCTGCTCAAGCTGCTCAAGAATTTACAAAAGCAGAAGGAATGACATTTATTGATCCCTTTGACAATGCTGATGTGCAAGCAGGTCAAGGAACAGTTGCTTACGAAATTTATGAGCAGGCGCTAGAAGAGGGCGTTTCTTTTGATAGTATTTTTGTTCCTGTTGGGGGTGGAGGACTTATTTCAGGAGTTGCTACCTACATTAAAGACCGTTCTCCAGAAATTGATGTGATTGGGGTTGAAGCCAGTGGTGCTAGAAGTATGCGTGCCGCTTTTGATAAAGGTCATCCTGTTAAACTTAAAAAAATAGATAAATTTGCAGACGGGATTGCTGTTCAAAAAGTTGGGGAAATGACTTATGAAGTCGCTCGAAAATACGTAGATAAACTTGTTGGCGTAGATGAGGGCTTAATCTCAGAGACATTGATTGATATGTACTCAAAACAAGGAATCATAGCTGAGCCAGCTGGTGCGGCATCTATTGCAGCACTTGAAGTCATGAAAGAAGAGATAAAAGGTAAAACGATTGTCTGTATCATTTCTGGCGGAAACAATGATATTAATCGGATGCAAGAGATGGAAGAACGCGCATTGATTTATGATGGTGTTAAGCATTATTTTGTGGTTAACTTCCCCCAAAGACCTGGAGCACTACGAGAATTTGTAAATAACATTTTGGGACCAAACGATGATATTACACGATTTGAATATATCAAGCGTGCCAATAAAGGCACTGGACCTGTTCTTATAGGCGTATCTTTAGCCAATAAAAATGACTACAGCGCTCTTGTTGCTCATCTATCTGAATTTGACCCTTATTACATCAATCTTCATGGCAATGAGACGCTTTATAATCTACTTGTCTGAGTTTTAAACTAATTTTGTTACAATCTGGCTGACAAGTTATCCGTTTACTTTAGATATGTTGAAATTATCCAAAGCTGTCTAGATAACTTTAGAAAAATTTTTAGGAGATCAATTATGATTTTTGCCTTTTTATTCCCAATAATAATTATTTTTATTATTATTTCTATCATTGCAAGTACCTTGTATGTTGTTCGTCAACAATCTGTGGCTATTGTTGAACGGTTTGGTAAATATCAGTCAACCTCTACTAGTGGTATCCATGTTCGTCTACCATTTGGTATTGACAAGATTGCTGCACGTGTCCAATTACGTTTGCTTCAATCTGAAATAGTTGTTGAAACAAAAACGAAGGATAATGTTTTCGTCACTCTGAATGTTGCGACACAGTATCGTGTAAATGAACAAAATGTTATCGATGCTTATTACAAGTTGATGAAACCAGAAGCACAGATAAAATCTTATATTGAAGATGCTTTGCGCTCTTCTGTTCCAAAGTTAACTTTAGACGAGCTTTTTGAGAAAAAAGATGAGATTGCTCTAGAGGTGCAACACCAAGTAGCTGAGGAAATGTCAACTTATGGTTACATCATTGTTAAAACTCTGATCACTAAAGTAGAACCAGATGCTGAAGTTAAACAATCAATGAATGAAATCAACGCTGCTCAGCGTAAACGTGTGGCTGCTCAAGAGTTAGCTGAAGCAGATAAAATCAAAATCGTTACTGCTGCCGAGGCTGAAGCAGAAAAAGACCGTTTGCATGGGGTAGGTATTGCACAACAACGTAAGGCAATTGTGGATGGACTTGCAGAATCTATTCAAGAACTTAAGGATGCCAACATTGGCATGACAGAAGAACAGATTATGTCTATTCTTTTGACTAACCAATATTTAGACACACTCAATACTTTTGCGGTCAAGGGGAATCAAACGCTCTTCTTGCCTAGTAATCCAGAAGGTGTAGAAGATATTAGAACTCAAATTTTATCATCATTGAAGGTTAAATAACTATCTTATCATACAAATAAGCGTCTCTAGCAGTAATCTAGAGATGCTTTATTTATGTTCGCTAATAAGGTGAGTTACAAACCATTCTCTTAAAAATACTTGGTTAAAAATATTTCCTATGACAATACTTAATAGATTAAGAGTCACATCACCTAAGTCAAAAATTCCTAGATGAAAGACATATTGACATGTTTCAATCATCAGTAATCCAAAGAGTGAAAATAGGAGATTTTCTTTTGTCAGTGGGAAAAGAAATCCTAGTGGGATAAACATTAATACATTCATTATTGGGACAAAGCGACTGCCATTCATTATATCTGTTAGAAACGATAGCGGATTGAGAGAATAGCCTTGCATGCCTATGTTCTTAAGTAAAATAAGATAGACTAGTGAAAAAATATAGATGAAATAGGAGAGAATTATCGTTTTGCTGGTAATTTTTCTAGTATAAAAAAGATGTAATAAAACAAACGTGAAGTAGGTAAGGATAAGAGTGATGATGACATTTAAAGCGACTGCAAAATCCGTACCATAATTAGAGATATAATAAGCATAAGATATTAAATAAGTCTTGTAAAACCAGCTAGATGCCAAAAAAGATAGAAAAACAAGTAACACATTTATAAAGCTTCTTTTAATGGTAATTGTCATGGTCTCTTCCTCCTTTTTCATAGTATATCGAAGGAAGCTTATAGAAGATTTAACAATTTCAGTTTTATAAAGATTTATTCCTAGTTTCTGAGAACTCATTGAAATGATTTCTTGAATTTATAGTGCTTGTGCTAGATCTGAGCAGTAAAAAAACCGAAGACTAACTTCAGTTTTTTAAATTATTATTATTTTAAGAAACGTTGTAAGAAAATTTTTGTCCGCTCTTGTGTTGGATGTTCAAAAAGCTGTTGAGGCGTTCCTTCTTCTGCGATTACCCCTTGATCCATAAAGATGACACGGTCAGAGACGTCCTTTGCGAATTCCATTTCATGCGTGACAATAATCATAGTTAAGCCCGATTTAGCAAGGTCATTAATTGTTTTAAGGACTTCACCAACCATTTCAGGGTCAAGTGCAGATGTTGGTTCATCAAATAGAATAGCTTCTGGATTAACAGACAAAGCGCGTGCGATAGCAACACGTTGTTTTTGTCCACCAGAGAGTTGTTTTGGTTTAGCTCTCCAATACTGCTCAGTCATTCCAACATTCGTCAAATTTTCTTTGGCAATTTTTTCAGCTTCTGATCGAGAGCGTTTCAGTACAGTTGTTTGAGCAACAACGGCATTTTCTAAAACATTTAGATTTTCAAAGAGATTGAATGATTGAAAAACCATTCCAAGCTTTTCACGGTATTCGGTTAGGCTGTAACCCTTCTCTAAAACATTTTGATCATGGAAAAGAATTTCACCAGCAGTTGGTTCTTCTAAAAGATTGATAGAGCGAAGCAAAGTTGATTTTCCTGATCCAGATGAACCAATAATAGAAATGACTTCACCTTTATTGACGGAGAGTGAAATATCTTTGAGGACCTCATTTTGGCCAAAAGATTTTTTCAGATGTTTGATTTCGATGATTGCATTTGTCATTATTTTACCACCTTAGTTTCAATTTGACCTGCACCTGTTGTATAGTCATCAGAATCGAAACGACGTTCGATATAGCGAAGTATACGTGTGACAGTAAATGTCAGTACAAAGTAGATGATAGCGATGATTGTGAAGGTTTGGAAGTATTGATAGGTTTGAGTGGCAACAGTGTTTCCTGAGAAGTAAAGTTCCACAACCGAAATAACATTCAAAACGGAAGTATCTTTGATGTTGATAACAAATTCATTGCCCGTCGCAGGTAAGATATTTCGAACAACCTGAGGGAGAACAATTTTGCGCATAGTTTGTCCATGATTGAATCCCATTGCAGTTGCTGCTTCAAACTGTCCCTTGTCCACTGCAAAAATCCCACCACGAACGATTTCACTCATATAGGCACCAGTGTTGATGGAGACAATGAAAATTGCAGCCAATGTGCGATCAAGAGATAGTCCAAATGCTTGCGCAGTCCCATAGTAAATAACCATTGCCTGAACAATCATAGGAGTTCCACGGAAAACTTCAATATATATATTGAGAATCCATCCAAAAATCTTTTGAAGAATTGCAAGCCCCTTATTGGCAGCTTTTGGAGCTGTTCTGTAAACACCAATAAGTAATCCAATCAACAGTCCAACAATTGTCCCTATGATTGAGATCAGTAGCGTAATCCCTGCTCCACGGATAAACTGTTGCCAGTTTTTTGTAAGAATAGACCACATGTCTGTAAAAAAATTACTTTGATCTTCTTGGGCTGAATCATCTAATGGTTGTTTGTCAATCATATCGTCCATTAGTTTGAGTCGGTCATCTTCAGATATTGTTGCTAAGACTTGGTTGACAGTAGTTAGAGTAGCAGTATCATCTTTTCGAAGACCGACTGCAATAGCAGTGTCCGATTCAGAAGTTTCAAATCCTTCACCGTCTTCAAAGCTAATCATTTTGAAATCACTATTCGCTTTTTCGGCAGAAGTAGCATCAGGTCGTTCAGAAATATACCCGTCTATGATTCCCGATTCAAGTGCTTGACGCATTTGACCGAAGTCCCCCATTGCTGTTTCTTTGACAGCATCAGGAATTTGATCAATCAAGTTATAAAGATAAACACCTTGTTGAGAGGTTAATTTCGCTCCTGCAAAGTCAGATAGAGAGGTAGCATCTGCAAAGTTACCCTTTTTTGAAACAACGATAACAGGGTTACTAGTATAGTAACTATCTGAAAAAGAAATCTCTTGTTTACGTTCTTCAGTTGGACTCATCCCAGCAGCAATCATATCAATTTTACCTGAAGTCAGTGCAGGTATAAGGCCTGTCCAAGAGGTTTTAACAACCAAAGGTTCTTTTCCTAAAGATTCTGCAACTTTTTTTGCGATTTGGACATCATATCCGTTAGCATATTGATTTGTACCATCAATTAAAACAGCCCCATTGGAATCGTCATCTTGTGTCCAGTTGAAAGGAGCGTATGCTGCCTCCATCCCTACACGCAAATATTGATCGGCTTGGACGGTTGATATCCCACTAAACAAGACAAATACAGCTGCGAATAGGCTTAAAAGTACCTTTTTCATTCAAATCTCCAATCTCCTTTAATATGGTTACCATTTTACTAGAAAAATGTGATGATTTCAATATCAGAATTCTCTAAAAAGTATATTTATGCACCTAAATATGATAGAATTGGAGGAAAGGAAGGTTGAGATAATGAAAAAAATTTGTTTGCTATTTGTAATGTTGCTTAGTCTTTTATCTGTCACAGTCTTTGCTGATGACGTAGATTATAGTGTAAGTAATTATGATGGTTATTTAACAATTCACGAAGATAACACTGCAGAATTTACTCAGGTAATTACTTATCATTTTGATTCAAGTTATAATGGGCAAATTGTGACTCTTGGTGAGGCTGGTAAGGTACCAGAGGGCTTTTCAATCGATTCCAATCCATATGTAGAAGTTTATGTTAATGATTCTCAAAAAGAAGTAAAAACAGAAGTTTCAGAAATTTCTGAAGGTTTGAAACTTAAAATCTATAATAAAGGTAATTATGGAGATACTGTTGAAGTTCGAGTTTTTTGGAATATCTCACAAATACTATTCCCATATCAAGATGTTTCTGAATTAAATTGGACTCCAATTAGTGACTGGGATGTAACGCTTGAAAATGTAACATTTACTATAATGACAGATAAAAAAACACAAAATAGTCAATTTTGGGGGCATCAAGGCTATTTTAATCCACAAGCTTCTATCGAAGAATCAGATTCAGTCTATTATTTGTCAACAAAAAATGTAGATTCTAAGTTAGAACTGCATGCATACTGGGACTCTTCCATCCTTTCCAATCAAGAAGTCATTCCTAAAAATCGAAAATCAGCTATTATAAAGCAAGAGAGTCAAATTGCGAAAAAAAGTCATCTACTGGTGACCCTGTTCTACTATGTTTTTCCAGCAATTCTTATTATAAT
>CAZPYI010000125.1:0-6838 GCA_964590305.1 uncultured Streptococcus sp. | reverse complement strand
AAGACGCAATTAGCAGCTATCACTGCCAAACTAAATGCCGTAGAAGATTTCCAGATTGTTAATACACTTAAGGTTTTAGGGGAATAAAATGAAAATTACTGTACCAGCAACGAGTGCCAACATTGGACCAGGTTTCGATTCTGTTGGTGTAGCTCTTTCAAAGTATTTAAGCATTGAAATTTTAGAAGAATCTTCTAACTGGGAAATTATTCATGATTTAGGAGATATTCCATCAGATGAAAACAACCTCTTGATTTCGACAGCTTTACGTGTTAATCCAGAACTTAGACCACGGCGCATCAAAATGGAATCGGATATTCCATTGGCGCGTGGGTTGGGATCATCAAGCTCTGTTATTGTTGCAGGGATCGAGTTAGCAAATCAATTAGCTGATTTACAGCTTTCTGATGATGATAAACTTCTTATTGCGACCGAAATCGAAGGACATCCAGATAATGTAGCGCCAGCGATTTTTGGCAATCTTGTCGTATCAAGATATTTCGATGAAAAAGTAACAAGTATTGTAGCAGATTTTCCAGAGAGTTCTTTTGTTGCTTTCATTCCAAACTACGAATTGAAAACAAGCGATAGTCGTGGTGTTTTACCAAGTGAATTTTCTTATAAAGAAGCAGTGGCAGCTAGTTCGATAGCCAATGTTGCGGTTGCTGCTTTGTTATCAGGTGATTTAAAAAAAGCTGGAAGAGCTATTGAATCAGATTTATTTCATGAACGTTTTCGTCAACAATTAGTCAAAGAATTTTCTGAGATAAAAACTATAGGGCATCAAGAGGAAGCTTATGGAACTTACCTTTCAGGTGCGGGACCGACAGTTATGGTTTTGGCTTCGAAGGAAAAAGAAGATAAAATAGTTGAACGAATTAAACACCAAAACTTTGATGGTGAAGTCTTTGTCTTACAAGTAGACATAAAAGGAGTTGCCGTTGAAAAAGACTAATATTGGGATCCTTTTAGGATTATCTACATATATATTATGGGGCTTTTTGTCCCTTTTTTGGAAATTATTATCTGGTGTTAACTCATATAACACCTTTTCTTATCGTATTGTTTTCACGGTTTTAACCATGTTACTTTATATGCTGATATCAGGAAATAAAGCTCGTTACAAAAATGAATTAGGTCAACTGATCTCTCGCAAAAAGGATCTTTTTCAAATGACAATGGCTAGCGTCCTTATTTCTCTAAATTGGCTTGTTTATATTTATGCGGTTTCCCATAATCAAGCAACACATGCAAGCTTAGGATACTACATCATGCCCTTGATTTCTATCTTACTTTCGATTGTATTTTTACATGAGCATTTGAGTGTTGGTATGATTTTTACAATTCTTTTGGCAGCCACTGGTGTCGTTGTTTTGATTTTGAATACAGGTCATCTCCCATTGGTGTCTTTAGTTCTTGCATTTTCATTTGGTTTATATGGATTGATAAAGAAGAATATCTCACTTTCCAGTGATGTCGCCATGTTAGTTGAGAGTGGTATCATTTTTCCTTTTGCGCTGATTTACCTTATCTTTTTTTCAAATGAAAGTATGCTTGATTACAGTCTAATGGAAAATGTCTTACTTATTATTTCGGGTGTTGTCACTGCCATTCCGTTATTACTATTTACAGAAGCTGTAAAGCGCGCACCGCTCAATATTATTGGCTTTATCCAGTACATTAATCCAACGATTCAGCTTATTATTGCAGTTCTTATCTTCAAAGAAGCTGTTACAATGGGGGAATTAAAAGGCTTTATTTTTATTTGGTTAGCCATTGGAGTTTTTGTCCTAGCACAAATTGTCGAAATGAGAAAAACACACTCCTGATTTTTCAGGAGTTTTTGACTAGCTATACGCTATTTTAGATAAATGATATACTTATTTTATGCATAAAAAAACAGTTATTGATTTTAAAAAATTTGGAAAACGATTGACTTTTGATAATCCATTAGATGAACTTTATGCTTTATCAATAGCGGATGTCAGACCTCTTTTAGAAAAAGTTGAAGCCTATCAAAAAAGAGGTTTCTTTGTTGTTGGTTATGTGACTTATGAAGCTGCCAAAGCCTTTGAGGAGTCATTTCAAGTGAAGAGTCAACCTCTCATGGGAGAATACTTAGCTTATTTTACTGTCCATAAGACTGTTAAAGAGTCAGATTTTCCATTAGCATACACTGATGCCAGCGCGCTTGATAATAATTGGCAAAGTCTAGTAAGTGAAGAAGCCTATGAGCAGGCTATTGCTAAAATCCATCATCATATCCGTCAAGGCGACACCTATCAAGTGAACTATACAATTCAACTTCAAAGTGAGTTGCTTGATGACAGTTTTGCAATTTACAATCGACTGGTCGTCGAACAAGATGCCAGCTACAATGCTTATATTGAGCATGATGACACAACAGTTATTTCAGTAAGTCCTGAATTATTTTTTGAAAAAGAGAAGTCTATCTTACGAACTCGGCCAATGAAAGGAACGATTAAGCGAGGAAATTGGATAGGAGATGATTTGAAGAAAAGGGACTGGCTGGCTCAAGATAGTAAAAATCGCTCTGAAAATATGATGATTGTCGATTTACTCAGAAATGATATGAGCCGTATTTCGCAAATTGGAAGTGTCGAAGTAAAAAAATTATGTGCAATTGAGCAGTATTCGACTGTTTGGCAGATGACTTCGACCATTGAGAGTCGGTTAAAGGAAAAAACGACCCTGCTCCAAATATTTGAGGCTCTTTTTCCTTGTGGTTCTATCACCGGAGCACCGAAAATCTCAACAATGTCTATTATTGACCAATTGGAGCCAAATCCACGTGGCGTTTACTGCGGTACTATTGGACTTGCGCTTCCTAATGGGGATTCAATTTTTAATGTTGCTATTCGCACTCTTCAAGTTCAAAGGTCAAAAGCAATCTACGGTGTTGGCGGAGGGATAACTTGGGAAAGTCAGTGGCAAGATGAGTTTGAAGAAACTCAACAAAAAAGTGCTGTTTTGCATAGGAAGAATACCCCGTTTGATGTGATAACAACAGGTCTGGTCAAAAATCAAGATCTTATTTTTCTTGAACAGCATTTGAAACGGATGAGCGAAACAAGTCGCTATTTCAACTATCCTTTTAATCAGACGACTTGCATGGATTCTCTGAATAATCTTCTCTTGACTTTAGACAGCAAGAAAGACTACAGATTAAAAATCACTCTGTTAAAAAATGGGGACATTGCTTTTGAGGCATCTGAGTATCAGCCTCTATCTCCGTCGTTTTTAAGAGCTGTCATTGTTGAGAGAAAAGAAGCCTTAAGAGGGCCATTTCCATATTTTAAAACATCTTATCGCCCGCATATTCCTCAAGTTAGTTATGAGCAACTTTTTATTTCTTCAGAAGGCTATTTACAGGAAACATCGATTGGAAACCTAGTTCTTGAAATTGATGGAAAATTATATTCGCCCCCCGTTACTGTGGGAATTCTTGACGGTATTTATCGAAACTATCTTATCAAGTCAGGTCAAGTAAGCGAAAGATTGTTGACAAAAGAAGATTTGGACAAAGCAAATCATATTTATGCTTGTAATAGCGTGAGAGGACTCTATGAAATCATCATAAACTAGTTGATTTACAAATTTTAAAACAGAAGATGGCTAGTTCAAATCCTCTAAAGCTCTACGAGTTTACACTTAAAGCAATTTTTAAAAGTTTTGTATCTATATTGAGCGATATTTTTGATACGTTAGCGAAGATTTATTTTCTCAGGTCTTGTGATATAATGGGACTATTAGTTTAGAAAGAAGTATAGCATGAATTACCAAGAAGCTTTGGAATGGATACATGGGAAATTAAAGTTTGGAATAAAACCGGGTTTGGAACGCATGCAGTGGATGCTTGATCAGCTTGGAAATCCGCAGCAAAACATTTCAGCTGTGCATGTTGTTGGAACAAATGGAAAAGGGTCAACGACCAGCTATTTGCAACACATTTTTAGTCTTTCAGGGTATGAGGTTGGAACCTTTACATCACCCTATATTGTTGATTTTCGTGAACGAATCAGTATTAATGGTCAGATGATTTCAGAGCTAGATTTTATCAGTTTAGTTGAACGACTGAAGCCAGTTATTGAGCGTTTGCCCTTAGAAACAAATCTGGAGCCTGCAACGGAATTCGAAGTTATCACGCTGTTGATGTTCGAATTTTTTGGACATGTTCATCCTATTGATATTGCTATCATCGAAGCAGGGATGGGCGGTCTTTATGATTCTACTAATGTTTTTAAAGCGATAGCAGTTGTTTGCCCTTCGATTGGGTTGGATCATCAGCCTGTACTAGGGGATACTTATGTAGAAATTGCAGAGCAAAAAGTTGGCGTACTAAAAGAAGGCGTTCCATTTATTTTTGCAACAGAGCGAGATGATGTTAGAAAAGTTTTTGAAAATAAAGCTCAAGAAACAAATAGTCCTCTTTTTGAGTTAAGAAAGAATTTTTACATTTCAAGACATAATGCTTATTTTGATTACCAAGGAAAACTTGGAACAGTTAACAATATTGCATTAGCGATGCCTGGGAATCACCAAATATCAAATGCAAGTTTAACGATTACAGCTGCGTTATTGTTAGAGAAAAAATTTCCAAATGTGACAAGCGAGATAATAAAGACAGCTTTATCACAGACACGTTGGCCAGGACGAACCGAACTGATTTTTCCAAATGTCATGATTGATGGTGCTCATAATAATGAAAGTGTCGCTGCTTTGGTTGATGTTTTAAAAGGCTACTCGAATAAAAAGATTCATATTTTATTTGCCGCTATTGATACAAAGCCGGTTGCTTCTATGCTTGAAAAACTGAGCATATTGTCACCTGTTCAAGTGGCGAACTTTGATTATCCTAATGCTTTAGCATTAGAAAAATATCCCAAAGGCTATCAAAAAATACTATCGTGGCATGATTGGATTAAATCAATCAATAGAACATCTAGTGATGATTTTTATGTCATTACAGGCTCTTTGTATTTCATCTCTCAAGTACGCTTGGAGCTTTTGTCAAGTCAGCAAAATTAAGATATAATGTGATAAAGAAAAAGAATGGAAGAGATAATGGCTAATCAAGAAAAAATGGAAGAAGCAATTTATCAATTGCTTCAAGCAATTGATGAAAATCCTGAACGTGAAGGTTTGCGTGACACGCCTAAGCGTGTTGCAAAAATGTATCAAGAGATGTTTTCTGGCTTGAATGAAGATCCAAAAGATCAATTTACAGCCGTCTTTACAGAAAATCATGATGAACTTGTTTTGGTCAAAGATATTCCTTTTTATTCCATGTGTGAGCACCACTTGGTCCCTTTTTTTGGAGTAGCTCATGTTGCTTATCTTCCAAGTGAAGGTCGTGTAACTGGTTTGAGCAAGTTAGCACGCGCTGTTGAGGTGGCTAGTAAACGGCCACAGTTGCAGGAGCGATTGACAGAGCAGGTAGCTAAAGCACTCGAAGAGGCACTTCATCCAAAAGGCATTTTCGTGATGATAGAAGCAGAGCATCTCTGCATGACAATGCGTGGGATTAAAAAGCCAGGAAGCAAGACTGTCACGACGGTTTCAAAAGGTATTTACAAAGAGGATTATCAAGGACGTAAAGAGGTCCTCTCGCTCATATTAGGAAGGTAACTTGAACTATGAAAATCGGTCAACATGAGATTGAAGAGAATGCTTGTATCATGGGTGTACTCAATGTCACACCTGACTCTTTTTCAGATGGTGGTTCCTATGAGACGATTGAACTTGTCATAAAACAAGTTACTACGATGATTGAAGCTGGTGCAAAAATCATAGATGTAGGTGGAGAGTCCACTCGACCGGGCTACACTTTTGTAGAAGTTAAAGATGAAATTCAGCGTGTTGTTCCTGTTATCAAAGCAATAAAAGAAAACTTTGACATACTGGTTAGCATTGATACCTACAAGACAGAAACAGCAAGGGCGGCTTTAGAAGCAGGTGCTGATATTCTTAATGATGTTTGGGCAGGTCTATATGATGGTCACATGTTGCAGTTGGCTGCTGAGAAAGATGTCCCTATTATCTTAATGCATAACCAAGAACATGAGCAATACGATAATGTTACGAAAGATGTTTGTGATTTTTTACTTGAACGTTCTGATGCAGCTCTTAAAACAGGTATCAAAAAAGAAAATATTTGGATTGATCCTGGATTTGGTTTTGCTAAAAATGTTGAGCAAAATATGGATTTACTTAAAGAACTTGATAAAGTCTGCCAACTTGGCTATCCAGTTTTATTCGGGATTTCTCGAAAACGAGTTGTAGATTACTTACTTGGTAGTAATACGAAGGCGCTTGAACGTGATATGGGAACGGCAGCGTTATCTGCTTGGGCCATCACAAAGGGTTGTCAGATTGTACGTGTACACAATGTTCAGGCAAATGCTGACATTGTAAAAGTTATTAGTCAGTTGGTGTAAATTATGGATAAAATTCATTTAAAAGGGTGCCGATTTTATGGATATCATGGTGCCTTTACTGAGGAACAAGTTTTAGGTCAAATTTTTGTGGTTGATTGCATTTTGACTGTTGATTTAACAAAAGCCTCCCAATCAGATAAATTAGAGGATACCGTCCATTATGGTATGATTTTTGACTGTATCAAAAAGCATGCAGAAAATGAAAAATACATCCTAATAGAAAAATTGGCTGGAGTGATTGTGGAAGATTTGTTTGAAACGTTTGCCCCAATTCAAACCATCTCTCTCAAGATTAGTAAAGAAAATCCTCCTATAAACGGGCACTACGACTATGTTGGTATTGAATTGGAGCGTAGCCGCTCATGACAAAAGTATATTTA
>CAZPYI010000124.1:0-6933 GCA_964590305.1 uncultured Streptococcus sp. | reverse complement strand
AAAGCTTACAACCTGCAGAAATATTCTATGTATCAAAAATACCCTATTTTGCACTGCTGTAAGATAAAAGCTATTACTTAAAAAGTTATTTCACGTTAACATTTTTATTATAAACTAAATACTACAATTTATCAAAGTTTTCCATAAATAAGAATGTCTAGACAATTGACTATTCCAACATTAGAGTGGCTGATTAAAAATGACTACTCTACTTGAATACCTAAAATTTCTTTAATATCATCAATTGTCATACTTGCACGTGCTTCATTTCCGTCAAGAACTGTTGTAACAAGATTTTTTTTACTTTCTTGCAACTCAAGAATTTTTTCTTCAATTGTTCCTCGTGTAATCAATCGATAAACTTCAACATTTTCTTTTTGACCAATTCGGTGAGCACGACTTATTGCTTGCATCTCAACAGCGGGATTCCACCAGAGATCAATAAGGACTACAGTGTCTGCCCCAGTTAAATTAAGACCAACACCACCTGCTTTCAAAGAAATTAGAAAAGCATCTTTTGATCCTCTGTTGAAAGCTTGTGTCATTTCTTGACGATCATAAGCAGGGGTTGACCCAGTGATTTTATAGCTGGTCAATCCAAGTTTTGCCATTTCTGCTTCGGCAATCTCCAGCATTCCTCTAAACTGAGAAAATACGAGGGCACGACGCCCATTTTCTTTGATTTGAGTAAGAAGATCACGTAGGCTATCTAATTTGCCACTATCACCATTATAGTCCATAAAAAGGCTAGGCGTATCACAAATCTGACGAAGTCTTGTAATACCAGATAGAATTTCAATTTTACGACGATTAATATCTGCATCTGAAGAACTTGCAATAACTTCTTGCATTTGACGAAGTTGAGCTAAATAAATTGCTTTTTGGCTATCTGCAAGCTCATTCGGATAATTCATTTCAATCAAATCTGGTAATTCTGGTAGGACATCGCCTTTTCTACGACGCATGATAAAGGGTTGTATGTAACGCGCTACTTGTTTAGCATCCAATTTTAGAAACTGTTTTTTTCTTGGAAGTAAGCCTGGTAGGACAATTTGAAAAATTGACCAAATTTCTAAGAGCTTATTCTCAATAGGCGTTCCTGAAAGAGCGAAACAATTTTTCACTTTAAAAGCTCGCAAATTCTGTGCAATCTTTGTTTGGGTATTTTTCATAACCTGCGCTTCATCTAAAATTAAATAATCAAAATGTAGTTTGTTATACTCTTCAAAATCTTGGCGGAAGGAAGAATAACTTGTAATCACAATCTGATGATTACTTGAAATAATCTCATCCCTAATTGGCTTCAAACCATATGAAACTACCACATCAATAGCTGGAGCGAATTTTGAAAACTCATCTTTCCAATTATAAATCAAGCTAGATGGTGATAAAATAAGCACTCGAGTAGAGGGTTTGAGTTTTGAGACTAAAAATGATATTGTCTGCAAGGTCTTACCAAGCCCCATATCATCTGCAAGAACACCTCCAAATCCATAATTATCAAGCATAGACATCCAACGAATGCCAATCTCTTGATATTCTCTTAGTTCAGCATTAACCTGAGGAAGAGGGATATCAAATTTTTCTGGATGGGCCAAATCGAGTGCTAATTGCTGAAATTCTTTTGAAAAATGAACACTACCACTATCTCCTAAAAGTTCAGAAACCTGAAAAGTTGAAATCGTGTCAAGCTGTAAGTGTCCATTAGTTAACTTTTTAGCTCTTAAATTCTGAAGTGCATCGCTAATTTTTTGAGTTTCTTCGTCAAAAACAATTAAATTACCTGCTTCACTAATAAAGTAGGCTTCATTATTAAATAAAGCTGTCAAAGCATTATCAATGTCATTTTCATAAATTCCTGAAAAATCAAAGGACACATCCAATAGTCCACCTTGAGTTTTTATATCCACACGTGGTTTTTCAAATATTTGTAACTTTTCAAGATTTGGTGATAAAAATAAGTCTCCCAAATGACTAAATTGGGGTAATGTTTTCGTAAAGAAGGCATATAGCTCACTTTTACTAAGTGGAGCGTGATAAGACTCAAAAGATGGAGAAAAACCATTTGCTTCAATAATTCTGAAAATACGTTCCTCATGTTTGTATTGACTAGCAAAAGTAAGATTAACATGTTCTTTTTCACTACTTACTTTGGTATCACCATAATCAAAAATTAATTTTAAGGCAATCTCCTGGTTGTCAGCAATGTCTAAATAAAAACTGGCTTCAAAATCTCGAATCTCAAAACTTTTTGGAGCTTTTATATGACCCAATTCTTTAAAATCTAGTAAACTATCTGCCAACTTTGCTTGATCGTCACTGTTAAAATAGATATGTTTAGCCAAATCAGATGCAATGGGTAAACTTCTAATAGCTGATACCATTTTCTTTTGCTTTAAAGTGAGGTAATAAACAATATCTTGATAAAGAAGGTAATCATTATCAAAAAGAGGCATCATTTGTTTTTCTTTAATGATGAGTTCTATAGACTTCGAGTGGACAACAACTTCAAAGGAGAATAAATTGTCACTACCAGACAGATGGCGACATAATAAATGGTGACTTATTTGATTATCGTTTTCAAAAGAGAAGTCATATAAATCATTCAATAGAATCAGACCTTCTTCAAAAAATCCACTGGTAAGTGCTAAATGACGACCATGATTAGGTAAAAGATAGTCTGTGTCAATACGATTTCCACTAGGAATAATACGCCATAAAAAGCGAATTAATTCTTGACTCGCTTCATCAAATTGCAATAATGACAAGGGTTCATAATAGTTTTTCCCAATTTGATAATAAGATTCTTTTTTTATGGTAGATAAAAATGCCTTGATATCTCGAACAATATAAGTTCGGTTATCAGGTAGACGATTTATTTTAAATGTCCACCAAAACTCTGATGAATAGGGACTCTGACTTCCTTGTGTAGCTAATTGATATTTTATTGTATCATCATTATTAACCTTTAACCCATCCAAAAAAACACTACCAAACGAAGTTACTCTCTCAGTTTCTTGATTAGTCTCATTATGTGTTGTTAAGTCTTCTAACAGCCTTTTTCCCTCAGAATCATTTTTAAGAAAATATTCTATTGCAGCCAAGTGTTCACAATATTTTTTCTTTGGAAACACGGCACAGTCACAACGTACTTGCGCATCGTCCAGAGCATATTGGAGAGTGTTACTAGCTACTAGAGCATTAATTACATTTTCTTTTTTTGATATGATCTCTATCAAACCCTGCTCATAAAGCTCTATTCCTTGATTACGAACACGACTAGGAATCATTCTACTCAATTTGCCCACCACCTTTAACATTATCCCTTCATTATAGCAAATTGATAGACATTAATCTAAAAAAAATCATATTTCTCATTTAATTGTTCTGAAATTCCTATATATTTAATCACTGTGTAAGTCACATTGTTTTTAATTCTCCGAGTTGTTAATATAAAAAAAGAATTGAGAAGTGTACCACAGCCACAAGTTAGACACTAAAAATCCAACTTTTTTGGGTCAGTACACTTCTCAACTTCACTTATTTATTTTCGTTTGCGAGCTATTAAATGAATAGGTGTTCCTTCGAAGCCAAAAGCTTGACGTATTTGATTTTCTAAAAATCGCAGATAAGAGAAATGCATCAGCTCTTCTTCATTGACAAAGATGACAAATGTAGGTGGTTTGACTGAAACTTGTGTCGCATAGAAAATTTTCAAGCGTTTACCTTTGTCTGTCGGCGTCGGATTGATGGCGATAGCATCCATAATAACATCATTTAGAACAGCAGAAGGAATCCGTCTGCTTTGGCTCTGACTAATAGTCTTAATCATGTCAGGCAATTTATGAAGTCTTTGTCTAGTTTCAGCAGATACAAAAACTATTGGAGCATAAGATAAAAATTGGAAGTTGTCACGAATATCATCTTCCCATTTGGAAACGGTATGATTGTCTTTCTCAATGGTATCCCATTTGTTGACAACAATGATTAAGCCTTTACCAGCATCATGAGCAAATCCAGCAATGCGCTTGTCGTATTCGCGTATACCTTCTTCAGCATTGATTACCAAAAGAACAATGTCTGAACGATCAATAGCACGCATAGCACGCATTACTGAGTATTTTTCAGTGTTTTCATATACTTTCCCTGATTTCCGCATTCCAGCGGTATCAATCATCATGTACTCTTGACCGTCATTATCCACAAAATTTGTGTCGATAGCATCACGTGTTGTTCCAGCAATAGGGCTTGCAATGACACGATCCTCGCCAAGAATAGCATTAATGAGACTTGATTTGCCAACATTTGGACGTCCAATTAAGCTAAATTTGATAATATCAGGATTCTCATCTTCCTCTTCAATAGGCAGATTTTCTATGATAGCATCAAGAACATCACCTGTTCCTATACCATGAACAGAAGAAATGGGGTAAGGATCTCCCAATCCTAAAGCGTAAAAATCATAAATATCATTACGCATCTCAGGATTATCAACTTTATTAACAGCTAAAATAACTGGTTTGTTTGTTCGGTAAAGAATCTTTGATACATACTCATCTGCATCTGTAACGCCCTCTTTACCCGATACAACAAATACGATAACATCAGCTTCTGTCATAGCAATATCAGCCTGATGCTTGATTTGCTCCATAAATGGTGCATCAACATCATCGATACCACCTGTATCAATTAGTGAAAATTTACGATTGAGCCACTCTCCTGTTGTGTAGATGCGGTCTCGTGTAACTCCTTCCACATCTTCGACAATAGAAACACGCTCTCCTGCAATACGATTAAACAAGGTCGATTTTCCAACATTAGGTCGACCAACAATAGCAACTGTAGGTAATGCCATTTTTACTCCTTAATAAAACACTTTGGGACAGAAAACAATAAGAAATTTGGAAGCCAAACCCCTTACTACAATCCTGATTTTTTTATTTTTGTTAGTTAATTTTTTCTAGTTCATATGAAAATATAGTTATAAATTGAATCTTTACCGAACCAAAATACAAGTTTCCAACTATTTTCACCTGCGGTTCTCGCCTTGTAAATGCGTTTCTTTGGCTAAATAACGAATACGCTCCATAACACGCTTAGCTTGCCAACTCTCATCTCCAGAACGTGATAAAGAAAAGTGTGCTTCTAAGCCTTTAAAATCCAAATTCGACGTAAAGAATGTCAATAAATCTTCTTGCATACGATATTGTAAAATAACCTGTAAAACATCATCACGAATCCATGAACTTTGTTGTTCAGCACCTATATCATCTAAGACAAGGATTTCAGCTTTTTTCAGTTGATCAATTTCTTCTTTTACTGTCCCCGTACTGATGGCGTTTTTGATATCAACAGAGAATGTTGGAAAATGTAATAGTGTTGTTGAAACGCCATATTTTGCCGACAAGCGATTTGCAAGATAGGCCATGAGGTAACTTTTTCCAACTCCAAAACTTCCAAAAATATAAAGTCCTTTTTGATTTCCTAATTCCAAATTTCTTATATAATCATTCAAAAAATTGTAAATTTCAATACGATTTGGATCTCCAAGATCAATATTATCAGTCGAAATATGTTTTAAACTCTCTGGTAGACCAATTAATGTCACACGGTTTTTGATATCTTGACGTTTCTTAGCTTCAACTAATTCACGAGTCTCCAGGTAGGTTACATCAGCATAGCCTTCATTCATACTTAAGAAAGGCCTATAGCCTTTTGCGATATATGATGCATCTTTATTTTTAAACTTATCTCTTTCTACAAGAAATTGATTAAACTTAGGAAGGCTTCGGCTAATTTGCTCATGTGTCAAGCTATGCGATGTGATAAAATCAGCGATATCTTTATCAGCCAAAATAACTTGTGTCAACTCATCAAGGTCAACTCGACTTTGGTAAAGTTGGTTTGCCATGGTTTGTCCAATTTTTTCCATCACCTTCTCCTTAATCTTCTAACATGCTACGCCTTAGCTCTTCAAGTTTTGCACTCTCTTCAGCAGTAGCAACATATTTAAATTCTTTTTCACTCCACTCAGGAATATTAGATTTATGGCCTTTAGATGTCTGCTTTCTAGCAGTTTGTCTCTCAGTAAAGCTACGCATTTTCAAGACAGCATCCTCTGCATTATTGACTTTTTGATAAGCAAAATCATTTGCGACTTTAATAATGTAGGGTTTGTTTACGTTAGCTGACTTTGTTTTATTCAGTGTATAAAGAAGCATAATATTAATAACTTCATCAAGAAAATTCATATTTGCTAATTCTACGAGTAACTTTTCCTCATCACGAGTGAGAACTGCATGACGTGTTTTTTTTATTTTTTCTAAAAATTGCTTAGCAGATACACTTTTAGCCTCTCTAAGAATGACCTTTTCTTTGTCACTGAACTGATTATCTGAGTGAGAAACCTTTTTTTGTTCTCGTTGAAGCAGCATACGTTTAGGTGAAACATTCCCATTGATAGCAGTATCTTTTGCTAAATTATAGATATCAAACCAATTCATCTCAAATTTATCAGCAATATTATACAGTTCAATAACATCAGTCTTTTCATCCTTAAATCGAAGACCGTCTCTTTGCATAAGTCGTTGAAAACTATCCAAATCAAAGTTAACTTTCGAGGTACTCTTACTTTGAACAGGAAGTTCACTCTCTTTGAATACTTCTGAAAATTTCTTAGAAATATCCCTCGCCCCTTCAGGTATCTTGAGATCTAACTCTGCAACTGCAATATCGCCAATTTTTTGCTCCAAAAGTCTTCGATAAATAGGATTTCCCAAAAAAACTTCATGACTTAATACCGGCTGTAATTTCAACAGGTAACTATCCGTTATTTGATAAAGAACCAATAAATCTACTGCGGTTAAGAGTACTAGGGCTTCTTCCAAACGTCGCATACCAAACTGTAAATGGTTCAATATCTCACTAAATTTG
>CAZPYI010000123.1:4896-7097 GCA_964590305.1 uncultured Streptococcus sp. | reverse complement strand
TACCATGCAAAGGAGTTGGTATTTGAATTAAGACAATCTAACCAAGAGTCTTCTGTCAATTTGCAAAGTGTGACTGATATACCGGACATATCAAGACTTGTCATGTATTTACCAATTTTGATGAGAGGAATTGTTAATCCTTCTATATCTAAAAGTTGAACCAAATCATTCAAGAAAATTCCCATCTCAAGATCTGTTGTTGTACCTAGATTATTGACAAGAAGTACGAATCTATCTTCATTATTCCAATGAAAATGTAGTTTTAATTTGTTTATGATTTCGATTGCCAATTTTTCGGATGATTGAAATGGAACAACACGATATCCTTCCTCCCCATGTATTCCAATACCATAAGAAATATACTTGTCATTTAAGTCAAATAATGGGAGAGCAGCTCGTGGAAGGGTAGCTGATTTTGTTGCAAAACCAATAGTTGCAATTTGAGTTGAAAGTGTAAATCCAATCTGCTCAAGTTCTTCTAAACTTCCCCCCCTCTTAGCAATCTCACCTAAAATTTTATGAAGGATAATGGTACCGGCCAAACCTCTTTCACGAATTTGGAAATTCTTCTTGGGTTCAATTGAGATATCATCATGGGAAAGGATATATTTAACTTTATGTCCTTGCATTTTTGCTTCTGCAATGGCTATTCTAAAATTTTCGAAGTCAGCTTCAAAGTTTTTAATGATGATAAAGATACCTTTACCATTATCTAAAAAACGGATAGTCTGCAAAATATCTATTGGTGAGGGAGGGTAAAATAAAGGGCCATATATGGCTCCTGTGAGCATTCCATCACCAACATAACCAATGTGAGCAGGTTCATGACCAGACCCACCACCAGAGAGAATTGGGATAGTATTTGAGTCATGATACTGATTATAGACTAATGGAAGTGTCTCATGTTTTTTGAGGTGTGGGTGGGCAGCAACGATACCTGAAATGTAATCAGATATAATATTATCTTTTTGATTGTGAATAAAAGTCATCTTTCCCTCCCTTATATAGTTTGATTTGTAATTTCATAGATAATGAAATCTGGTTTTGGCATTTGTATTGAGCAACTGACAAAAGATTTGACAATTTCAGCCAATGCATGTGCATTGTAACTTTTATGAAATTCAATAAAACTTGGATCTTTTATTGTATTTGCTTGCAATGAATATTCCTTCATAATTTTTTCAACTACAGTATAACAATAGTCGATAAAAAATGAGTAGAAATTATTTTGACCTTTAATATCAAATAGTTGGACATAGAACTTTTTCTCTACTTCAAAATATAAGAAAAGTTCTTTTAAGAGTTGGCGACCAGATATAAAATCAAGGTTATCAGTAATCTGTTCCTGAAGATCAGTTTCAAAAATCCAGTCTAATAATTGATATTTGTCCAAAAAATGATTGTAAAAAGTCTGTCGGCGAATCCCTGCCTCTTCCATAATGTCTACAATAGATATCTTATCAAATTTTTCTGTTTCTAAGAGAATCTTGAAAGCTTTTGCTATTCTTTTTTTGGTAATAATAGATGTTGGCATGGGAAACCTCTTATATTTCTTATTTATATCTTAACAAATTTTTAAAAGAAAAAATAGGAAAAGTAAGGGACAGATTATTCAATCTGTCCCTTACTTTTCTTAGGGTTGAGAACTATAATAAAGCTATAAGGAATATCGTAAAAAGAGAGGAACTCTATCATGAAAAAAATTATTAACAATCCAGTGGATGTCGTTGATGAGATGCTTAAAGGTTTTAGTTTTGTTCATTCAGATTTGGTTAAACGTTTGGATGGCTACGATGTCATTGTCAAAAAAGCAGACAAGACAGGGAAAGTTGCATTAATCTCGGGTGGTGGGTCTGGTCATGAACCATCACATGCTGGTTTTATAGGAGATGGCATGCTGTCTGCTGCAGTCTGTGGAGCTGTTTTTACTTCACCAACACCAGACCAAATTTTCGAAGCTATTAAAGCGGTCGATGAGGGGGCAGGAGTATTTATGGTAATAAAAAATTACTCTGGTGACATTATGAATTTTGAAATGGCTCAAGAACTTGCTGAAATGGAAGGTATTGATATTGCAAGTGTTATTGTTGATGATGATATTGCCGTAGAAAACAGTCTTTATACACAAGGACGTCGTGGAGTTGCAGGAACTGTTCTTGTTCATAAAGTGCTTGGTAATGCAGCACGCGCAGGAAAATCAC
>CAZPYI010000123.1:0-4870 GCA_964590305.1 uncultured Streptococcus sp. | reverse complement strand
ATACTTGCGGACGAATTGGTTCAAAACATCAAAACAATTGGTTTAGCATTATCTGGTGCAACAGTACCAGAAGTAGGAAAGCCCGGATTTGTTCTTGAAGATGACGAGTTTGAATATGGGGTAGGAATCCATGGGGAACCGGGTTATAAGAAAGAAAAGCTTCACCCGTCAGCTATCCTAACGGCAGAGTTAGTAGAAAAGCTTCTCACTGATTTTGAATATAAAAAGGGAGAAAAATTCGGTATCCTTATCAATGGATTAGGTGCAACACCATTGATGGAACAATATATATTTGCTAATGATGTAGCAATTCTTTTAAATAAAAAAGGTGTTGAAGTTGTTTATAAAAAACTTGGAGACTATATGACTTCAATTGACATGGCTGGCTTATCATTAACTCTTATTAAACTTGAAAATGAAGAATGGTTGGATGCTTTGAATAGTAAAGTCACAACTCCAGCGTGGTGAAAAGGAGAACAGGGATGAATGTACAAGATGCTATAAAATGGATGGCGTTATTTAATGAAAAAATCCAAAGTAATAAAGACTATCTTAGCGAACTAGACACTCCAATCGGTGATGGTGACCATGGGGGAAATATGGCTCGTGGTATGGCTGCAGTCATGGCAGAGTTAACGACAAAAGAATTTGCTAAAACTAGTGAGGTCTTCAAAGCAGTTGGTATGCAATTGATTAGCAAGGTTGGTGGTGCTTCAGGACCACTCTATGGCTCAGCTTTTATAGGAATTAGTAAAGAAATTGATATAAATAGTTTTGCAGATAGTCTTCAAGCTGGTCTTGATATGATTATCAAACGTGGTAAAGCAAGTGTCGGCGAGAAAACAATGGTTGATGTATGGAATCCAGTTATTGCTGACGTAAGAGTGAACTCTCTAACAATCGAAAAGATTTCTAATTATGTTCAAGCTACTAAAGATATAGTGGCAACAAAAGGACGAGCTTCTTATGTTGGTGAACGTTCTCTTGGGCACATTGATCCGGGGTCATATTCAAGTGGATTGTTGTTTAAAGCATTATTAGAATCGGGTGTTACTTATGATTGATTTAGGAATTATAGTTGTGTCACATTCTAAGAATCTTGCTCAAGGGATTGTTGATTTGATTAGGGAGGTAGCCAGTGATATTTCGTTAACCTATGTTGGTGGAACAGTTGATGGTGGAATCGGAACTAGTTTTGAGCAAGTTCAAGAGATTGTGGATGCAAATCCAGCAGATAATCTTTTAGCATTCTATGACTTGGGTTCTGCTCGAATGAATATTGAAATGGTTGCAGACTTGTCTGAAAAGACCCTTGAGATTCAGAATGTAGCTATTTTGGAAGGTGCATACACTGCAGCGGCTTTACTTCAAGCGGGGGCTGACAAAAATGCTATTTTGACTCAATTAAGTGAGTTACAAATAACAAAATAAGGGGGATTCTATGAAAGAATTTATTGGTGAACTATTAGGAACATTCATACTGGTACTTCTTGGTAATGGTGTTGTTTCTGCCTGCCTACTAAAAAAGAGTAAGGCAGAAAATAGCGGTTGGATTGCAATTGTCCTCGGTTGGGGAATTGCTGTAACAGTAGCAGTTTATATCTCAGGTTTCTTGAGTGGTGCACATTTAAATCCTGCTGTTACTATTGCTGTGGCAACTCTAGGAAATATTTCTTGGTCTCTAGCTGCCACTTATATTTTGGCCCAATTCATTGGTGCCATGCTCGCTTCAGTTGTTTTATATCTTCATTATTATCCGCATTGGAAAGTAACTGAAGATTCAGAAACTATCCTTGCTTGTTTTGCGACAGGTCCAGCAATACGTCACACTTGGTCAAATCTTTTTGGTGAAGCACTAGGGACTGCTGTTCTTGTAATCACTATTATGGCTATTACCCCTAATAATGTAGCTCCTGGACTTGGTGCCATCATCGTAGGTTTTGTCATATTCGCAGTTGGTTTCTCCCTTGGCGGGACAACTGGATATGCCATCAATCCAGCTCGTGATCTAGGACCACGGATAATACATGCTATCTTACCAATACCAAATAAAGGTAAGAGTGACTGGTCATATGCTTGGATACCTGTAGTCGGTCCTATTATTGGTGGAGTTGTGGGTGCATTAATATACAATGCAGTACTCACACTACTATAAAACATGACTTTTATAATATAATTTCTAAAAAGATGTCAGTTTTAATTTTAAACACTTCTCTCTATAACATAACGTAAAGCTAGAATCATGAATGGATGACTCTAGCTTTTTATTATTAGGAAAAGCTATCTATAAAAAGTAGTAAAAGTAGATTCAATTAACAATATGCCAAACTCAAATATTTATAGAGTATTTTAAAGATTGAATCTATAGGCTAACAGTTATATTTTGTAAAAATCATTTTTATAAAGCTATAGTATTTTTTTGTATGGTATAATATAAAGCAAATTACAGTGCTTGTGCATAGTTGCTAGAAAATGCCCCACTTTAGAAATATTTGTGCGAAAGGAAATTCATAAATTGTATTATAACTACCTACTTTTTGATTTGGATCACACACTTCTCGACTTTGATGCAGCGGAAGAAGTCGCTTTAACGCGTCTTCTGGAAGAGTCTGGTGTCAAAGATGTTCAAACCTACAAGAATTTTTACATTCCTATGAATAAACAGATGTGGGAAGATTTAACCTTGAAAAGAATTTCTAAAAAAGAACTTGTCAGTACACGATTTTCTCGATTGTTTGCTCATTTTGATCAAGAAGTTGATGGTAGGGAGTATGCTGATTTTTATCAAGAGTTGCTCAGTCAACAAGGTCAAATTCTAGCTGGTGCAGATGACTTGTTAGTTAATCTCAGTCAGCAAGGTTATCATATCTTTGGTGCTACTAATGGTATTACTAGAATTCAAGAGGGACGTATGGCGCATTCAGGGATTGAAACTTTTTTTGAACATGTTTTCATCTCTGATAAAATTGGGTTTCAAAAACCTGACACAAGTTTCTACACCCACATAGCTCAGAATATTTCAAATTTTGATAGAAAAAAAGCCTTGATGATTGGTGATAGTTTAATCGCTGATGTTCAAGGTGGCAATAATGCTGGTATAGATACTGTTTGGTATAATCCTGAGACAAAGACAAATACAACAAAAGCACTACCTACATATACCGTTAAGGACTATCAAGCTTTATCAAATCTTTTAAATTAAAAAGGTTTGGAAAATTTTTCCAAACCTGTACAAACAATATTTTTCTAGTAACTGGACTTCTGTTCCAGTTCTTTTAGTAATCAATTTTTCTTTCTTTAGTAATCAACTCAACCATTTTTCCTGAATTGATAATGCGAATTTGGTGTCCAACTTTGTCAACCATTTCTTCATTTTTTAGGGCTTTTATCATTCGTGCAACAGTGACAGAATGCATACCGAGATAACAAGCAATTTCATTATATGTAAAAAAGTGATCAAGCATTGCATTTCCTACCTCATCTTTGTCAGCTTGGTCCAACAAGAATCGACATAATTGAACCATTGCAGGTTCATTTTTACTACTATGAAAATGTTCTAGAAGATAGGCGTTGTTTTCTGATAAAACTTCTAACATGAGATTGACAACAGATGGGAAACTCAGGAGTTCTTGAAATTGACGAGCGGAAATTTGATAGGCGATACAATGGGTCTTGGCGATGATTGAAAATGTTTTTTTGCCATAAGAATTTAAAGTTAACTGTGATATAAGAGGAACAAATCCGACAAAACGATTATGCTTAAAGTAGAGATAAGTGGTCTCTTTACCATCGAAAGATATGGAAGATAAAGCACAAATGCCTGACACAATAATATAGACGTCACTATCAGTGTCATCAAATGCTGAGTTCGTCAAAGTGTCTCCTTTTTCAAAAGTTACTTTATTGCCATATTGGAAGAGTCCAGTGATATCCATAATTATCTTTTTCATACCATCATCCTTATATAACGTTTCATCATTTAAACATTACATTCTAGTGTACGTTATTTTTTTACTTTAAGCAAGTCTTTCATTGTTTTCTTGTTATTTTTACTCTAAATTATGTTAAAAAAAGTGACATGAATTTTGGAACTGGAAATGAATTTTCTGAAAATTAGATTTACATTATTTAAAAAGGAGCATATAATAACTAATAAGAAAGAGAGATAAAGATGTTATCAGTAAAGAAAAAGTTGCCAGGATTTATTTTGTGTTTGTTTATCGCTGTACCAGCTTGGTTTTTAGGGCAATTTCTCCCTGTAGTCGGAGCACCAGTTGTTTCAATCCTTCTTGGAATGATTATTGGTATTTTTTATAAGCAAGATGATTATACAAGAGATGGGATAACATTCACTTCCAAGTATATCTTGCAATTTGCAGTTGTTTTGCTTGGATTTGGCTTAAACCTTTCAGAAGTTTTGAAGGTTGGGTTAACATCTTTACCAGTAATCATAAGCACAATATCAGTCTCATTAATCGTTGCTTATTTTTTCCATAAATTTCTAAAATTAGATGAAAATACTGCAATCTTAGTTGGAGTTGGTTCATCAATCTGTGGTGGTTCTGCTATTGCAGCAACAGCCCCAGTGATTAATGCCAGAGATGATGAAGTGGCTAAAGCGATTTCAGTTATTTTTATGTTTAATATTTTAGCAGCTTTGATTTTTCCAACACTTGGAGATATGATTGGTTTGTCAAATCAGGGTTTTGCTATCTTTGCAGGGACAGCAGTTAATGATACGTCATCAGTGACTGCAACAGCCACGGCTTGGGATGCTTTACATGCTTCCAATACTTTAGAAGGTGCTACAATCGTTAAGCTAACAAGGACTTTAGCAATCATTCCCATTACTCTGGGATTATCCTTTTAT
>CAZPYI010000122.1:0-7196 GCA_964590305.1 uncultured Streptococcus sp. | reverse complement strand
AGGGATTGATGAATTCCAAGCCATAGTGCCTGTAGCACTTAATTTTGGTGTGACCCCAGTAGAAATTAAAGAAATTGTTTATCAATCAGTGGCTTATCTGGGCATTGGTCGCGTTTTACCATTCTTAAAAGCCACTAATACCATTTTGAAAAGTCGAGGGATATCACTACCACTAGAAGGTCAAGCAACAACGACAATTACTAACCGTCGTCAAGCGGGAACACAGGCACAAGTTGACATCTTCGGAGACGGCATGCGTGATTTTTGGAAATCAGGTCCAGATGAAAGTAAGCATATCAATTACTGGTTGGCTGATAATTGCTTCGGTGATTATTACACACGAACGGGGCTTGATTATAAGCAAAGGGAACTTATCACATTTTGCTTCTTATCAGCTCAGGGAGGGTGCGAGCCGCAATTAACCAGTCATGCAGCCGCAAATATGAAACTTGGCAATAATAAGCAATTTTTAATTGCTGTTATCTCAAACGCTCTTCCATACATTGGTTATCCACGAAGTTTGAATGCTCTACGCTGTGTCAATGAAGCTGCAAATAAATAATTCAGGAAAATTTAAAATAATAAATCAAAGAAAGTTAGTAAGAGGTAAATAAAATGTCAGATGTCATGATAGTAACAGGTGCAGGACAAATTTCAATGGCAATTGCTCGCCGTATGGGCTACGGGAAAAAGATTATTTTGGGAGACCGTTCGCTTGAAAATGCAAGAGTAATTGTAAAAATGATGTTAGAGGCAGGGTTTGATGTAGAGACTTTTGAAATGGATTTATCGTCTCGTCAATCAATCAAAAGTATGATTGCATTTGCTCAAACTTATGGAGATATTAAATATTTAGTCAATGGTGCTGGAGTTTCTCCTTCGCAAGCATCAATTGAAACAGTGCTTCATGTGGATCTCTATGGCACATCAGTTCTGTTAGAAGAAGTAGGGAAAGTCATAGTTAAAGGTGGCGTCGGGGTCACAATTTCAAGTCAATCAGGTCACCGCATGCCTGCCTTAACTGCTGAACAGGACCGCGCACTGGCCATGACTGATGCAGAAGAATTATTGAATTTGGATTTCCTACAGGTTAATCAAATCGAAAACAGTTTACATGCTTACCAACTAGCAAAACGTGCCAATGAGAAGCGAACCATGTTTGAAGCAGTCCAATGGGGAAAACGTGGTGCACGTATTAACGACATTGCACCAGGGATTATCGTAACGCCTCTGGCAATCGATGAGTTCAATGGCGTTCGTGGTGATTTCTACAAAAATATGTTCGCCAAATCACCTGCTGGTCGACCTGGCACTGCCGATGAGATTGCTGATGTCGCTGAATTACTAATGAGTGAACGTGCACAATTTATCACAGGTTCAACTTTCCTCGTCGATGGTGGGGCAACAGCATCATATTTTTACGGACCTCTCCAACCAGATGTGAATAAAAATAATTGATGAAACAATAAAACAAGTTATGTGAACTTTCAAATACTAACTTTGAAAATCAAAATAGGTGGAGAATGACTGTGACAGAAGATAGATTAAAAGATATTTACCGCCTAGTCAATCAAGCTATGATTGAAAAGGATGTTTCAAAACTAGGTAAGCTTTTGCTAGCAGATACAGTGCTAGTTCATATGACAGGCTATGTTCAGGATATTTCAGAATGGCTAGACCAAATAGAAACAGAAGAAATGCGTTACTATTCTTTTCAAGTAGATAGTATCAAAGATATCCAGATAGAAGGCAATCATGCTAGTTTAATTGGTCAAAGTCAGGTCAAAGCGTCTGTCTGGGGAACAAGTCCAAATACTTGGCGATTGCAAATCCAGATGTTTTTTGAAAAAAAGAATGGTGAGTGGTTAATTAGCAAACAAATTGCTAGTATCTATTAGTAGGCATAAACAATAACGATTGGGAGACAAAATGATTAGAGTAGCAATTATTGGTGCAACGGGTTCCTTAGGGCGTGAACTCAGAAAAGAATTAGAAAATCAAAGTAATTATAAGGTCACACTTTTTTCAAGAAGAGCTAAACAACTTCAATTAGCCTCTAATGAGACAGCCGTATCAGGGTCAGCAACATCAGGTAAAGATTTAGATGCTTTATTAGCAGGTCAAGACTTTGTTTTTGTTGCTCTTTCTGGAAATTTACCAAAAATGGCAAAAGAAATAGTTGCAAGCATGAAGCGAATAGGGAATCAGCGGCTTGTTTTTGTGTCATCAATGGGTATCTATGGCGAGGTGGATGGAGAAGCAAGAGGAGTAGTCTCTGCAATTCTTAAGCCTTACCGAGAAGCTGCTGATATCGTTGAGTCATCTGGGCTAGACTATACCGTTCTTCGTCCAGGATGGTTTGACAATAGAATTGACAGCATTTGTCAAATCATCAAGAAGGGTGAGATTTTCTATGGGCATGATGTGTCACGCAAGTCCATCGTGACCTTAGTCAAACAAATGATTGATACACCAGAACTTTATATTGGTGAAAGTCTAGGACTTTATCGCTAATAAAAAATAAATTATCTTTTTCTTGACTTAGAGTCAACTCTAAGAGGTATAATTATGGTGTAAGAGTTTACATAAAGAAGTTTTTCAAGCTAGTTTTACACGTATTATAGAGGAAAATTTTTAATATTCGTCTGTGTTAATTAATCCTCTGAAAAGCTATTGCATTAGAAGAAAACTTTTCTATCAAAAAGAATGGAGAAAATCATGAAAGCAGCAGTATTTATTAAACCAGAACAAATGGAAGTTAGGGAAACTGAGAAACCTCAACTTCAAAAAGACACAGATGCTATTATCAAAATTGTACGTGCCTGTGTTTGTGGTTCAGACCTATGGTGGTACCGAGGTATTTCTAAAAGAGAAGGAGGAACATTTGTAGGTCATGAAGCAATCGGAATTGTTGAAGAAGTTGGAAATCAAGTAACAGATGTTAATGTCGGAGATTTTGTCGTTGTGCCTTTCACACACGGTTGCGGTGAGTGTGCGGCTTGTCTAGCAGGTTTTGATGGCAATTGCTTAAATACTGAAGGTGGTGGCAATTCAGGCTATCAAGGGGAATACCTACGCTACACTAATGCAAATTGGGCATTGGTAAAAATACCTGGGCAACCTTCTGATTACTCAGATGACAAACTAAATTCATTGCTCACCCTTGCAGATGTTATGGCAACTGGCTATCATGCGGCTAAAACTGCAGAAGTCAAAGCTGGCGATACTGTGGTTGTTATGGGAGATGGTGCTGTGGGGCTTTGCGGTGTTATCAGTGCAAAACTTCTTGGTGCAAAACGCATTATTGCTATGAGCAGACATAAAGACCGCCAAGAACTAGCGCGTGAATTTGGAGCAACGGATATTATCGCAGAACGTGGTGATCAAGCCGTTGCAAAAGTTATGGAACTCACTGGAAATGCTGGTGCTGATGCTGTTCTTGAATGTGTTGGTACTGAGCAATCTGTAGAAACATCCGTAAAAGTTGCACGTCCAGGTGCAATTGTCGGACGTGTCGGTGTACCACAAAAATCTGAAATGAATACAAATGCACTTTTCTGGAGAAATATTGGTCTTAGAGGTGGCGTCGCTTCCGTAACGACTTTTGACAAAGCTGTGCTTTTAGATGCTGTTCTGTCAAATAAGATTCAACCGGGCAAGGTCTTTACAAAACGTTTTACATTAGATCATATTCAAGATGCATATGAAGCTATGGATAAACGTCAAGCCATTAAATCATTAATCATAGTCAGTGAATAATTCTGGAAGACTAGTAACTTAGTCATTCTTTAAAAATATTAAATTACTAGTTTGAGAGTTTAGTCAATAGACAAAGAATAATTACAAAGGAGTGATAAGATGAATATTAAGAAAGTTAGTGAATTGACTGGTGTTTCTGCAGATACCATTCGATATTATGAAAGAATTGGGCTTCTTCCACCAGTGACTCGGACGGCATCAGGGATACGGGATTTTACAGAACGTGAAATTGGGACTTTAGAATTTGTACGCTGTTTTAGAAGTGCAGGAATGAGAGTTGAAGCCTTAATAGAGTATATTCATTTGCTTGAAGAAGGTGATGAGACGATAGATGCTAGAGTTATTTTGTTGACTGAGCAACTTGAAGATCTTGATGCACGTATTTATGAGCTTAATAAAGCACGCGAACGCCTTGACTTTAAAATCAAAAATTATCAAGGAATAATTGTCAATAAAGAACATGAACTATTTGATAAAGAGCAAATCAAGTAGATATGAAAAGTGAGTAAAAAAGTTCTTAACTATTGTTTAAAAGGAGAATTATCATGGAATACAAAATTTTGTCAAATGGTGTCAAAATGCCTATTTTAGGATTTGGTGTCTATCAAGTACCAGATCTTGACGAGTGTGAGCGCGTGGTTAGTGAAGCTATAAGTGTCGGCTATCGTTTAATCGATACTGCGCAAGCTTATATGAATGAAGAAGCTGTCGGGAATGCTGTTAAAAAATCAGGAATTCCGCGGGAAGATTTCTTTATTACTACTAAGATTTGGGTGAGCAATTACGGCTATGAGAAAGCAAAAGCGTCTTTAGACGCTTCACTAGAAAAACTACAAACACCCTATATTGATTTAGTACTTCTTCATCAGCCATTTGGGGACTATTATGGTGCCTATCGTGCCTTAGAAGAATATTATAAAGCTGGGAAATTAAAAGCTATTGGGATAAGTAATTTTTATCCAGATCGCGTTGCTGATTTGGCTATCTTTTCAGAGATAACTCCTATGGTCAATCAAGTAGAGACACATGTCTTCAACCAGCAAATTAAACCAAGAGAAACAATGGAAGAATACGGAGTCCAAATTGAATCTTGGGGACCATTTGCCGAAGGACGCAACAATTTTTTCAACAATAAAGTTCTCGTTTCCATAGGTGAAAATTATGGAAAGTCATCTGCCCAAGTTGCCTTGCGTTACCTTATCCAACGAGATATTGTTGTTATTCCAAAAACTGTTAATAAAGACCGAATGGAACAAAATTATGACATCTTTGATTTTCAACTAACCGATGACGATATGGCTGAAATTCTCCATTTAGATAATGAAGAAAGCCAATTTTTCTCTCATGCTGATCCAGATACAGTCAAACGTATCAGTTCTTTCAAAGTATAAAACCATGCTTAATAGGCATATTTAGATATGTATATAAGTATTTGATGTTTTTTGATAAAGGACTAAAATAGAGATAGATTAAGATATAAAGGAATGTCTATTTAATTCTCTATAGTCAATTATGAAAGAAGGCAATAATGATGACAAGGCATGAAGAAGTTGAAAAGGGAATTATTTTCCCTCGCGGTCCTAAAAATGATGCCTATGCAGATGTGTTCACCGGGCAATCATATCTAGAAACTTTGGCATACTCACCAAATAAGGATACGCAAATCGGAAACGTCACTTTTGAACCATCTTGTCGTAACAATTGGCATGTCCATACTGATGGTTTCCAAATTCTTCTCGTAACAGGTGGAGAAGGACTTTATCAAGAAAAAGGGAAACCTGCTCAGTTGCTTCATGCGGGCGATGTTGTCGTAACTGAGAGAGGCGTCAAACATTGGCATGGTGCAACAAAAGATTCATGGTTTGTGCATATTGCTGTTACAGCAGGGGCAGGTGAATTTTTTGAGCCAGTAGCTGATGAAGAATACCAAGAAGCAAATGAAACAGCAAAAGGTTCTATGTGATAGTCTTGACAGAATTCCTAAAATCTTGGAAGTGAATCGGAGGAAGAACAAATGGAAAAACAAACAGCAGGTCGTGATCAACTTGGAGAATTTGCTCCAAAATTTGCAGAATTAAATGATGATGTTCTTTTTGGACAAATTTGGTCTCGCGAGGAAGAGCTATCTCCAAAGATACGGTCTATAATCACTGTCTCAGCTTTGATGACAGGAGGAAATATTGAACAACTTGATTATCATCTTCAAAAAGCAAAAGAAAATGGTGTTACAAGGAGTGAAATTGCTGAAGTCATTACGCAACTAGCATTTTATGCTGGCTGGCCAAAAGCATGGTCAACCTTCAATAAAGCTAAAACAGTTTGGACTGATTTATCAGATGAAAAGTGAAATAGTGATTAATAGTTTTTCTTTTGATGTGGCACAAGACATAGTTCTAAAGTCCATCAAGATTGGTAACAAACTTGATTAAACTAGAAAATAGTGAAAAATTGGAGAATGACATGGCAATTAAAGATAAAGTCATTATCATTACAGGCGCTTCGTCTGGAATTGGTGAAGCTTCTGCCTATAGATTGGCAAAAGAGGGTGCAAAAGTTGTACTTGGTGCTCGCCGTGAAGCAAAATTAAAAGCAATTGCTGATAAAATTATTAGTGATGGGGGACAGGCTGTTTATCGTGTGACGGATGTCGTGAAACGTGACGATAATCTTGCATTAGTTGACTTAGCTAAAAAAGAATTTGGAAAAGTTGATGTTATTTTCCTAAATGCAGGTTTGATGCCACAGGCACCACTTTCAGCACTTGAACAAGATAATTGGGATGCCATGATTGATGTTAACATCAAAGGTGTGACAAATGGAATCGCAGCTATTTTACCAGAATTTATTGCACAAAAATCAGGACATGTTATTGCGACATCATCAGTTGCAGGGCAAAAAGTTTATCCTGGTGGTGCTATTTATTGCGGTACTAAATGGGCTGTTAAAGCGATTATGGAGGCTCTTCGTATGGAATCAGCGCAAGAGGGGACAAATATCAGAACAGCAACAATTTATCCAGCAGCTGTTCAATCTGAATTAGTAGACTCAATTACAGATGAGGCAACACGTTCAGGTTACCGTGAGTTGTATGATACTTATGAAATTCCTGCTGACCGTGTAGCAGACGTAGTCGCTTTTGCGATTGATGCCCCTGAGGACACTAATATTAATGAATTTACAATGGGACCAACGACTCAACCCTGGTAATGAGACTGTAGTCAAAACAAATAAAGCCTACTATTTGAACTTAAATAGTAGGTTTTTTAGTCTGATCTATTTATACTTTACTCTAATGAATTTTTGATAATGAAGATCTAAATGATATCATTTAGTTACTGAATATATTTTCCTATACTTTAAAATCAGGAGTGGGAAATGAATCACAATAGGAAAACCAGAAAACTTGAACAAGATGCTCTACCATGCAAAGGAGTTGG
>CAZPYI010000121.1:0-7223 GCA_964590305.1 uncultured Streptococcus sp. | reverse complement strand
TTATATGTTGACATATTTTCTCGATGGCTTCTTCTTTTGTTTCTGCCTTAAGATTAGGAATAAAGAGATTGCTGGAATAATAATTGAGAATCTGAGAACTTTCGCCGCTTTCAAACATCTCTTGATAAACCAGAATATCGTTGGCATCTATAAAAAGATTAATCTCGTAGATTGGAACAGGATATTTTTTTCTAAGCGGAACAGTCGTGAAAATATAATCAATAGCCTTAGCTTTGAAATCAAATGTCTCCAATTCCATCACTGAACAGTTATAAATGGTGTTGATGTATTCCCAAAAGCTTGTTTGTACTTAAATTTGAAAAGTTGTGAACTGCTTTTTCCTGAGACACAAACTAAAATAATATTCTTTTTCTCAATAATACGATTTCTTTTTTCTGTCGCTAAAGCAAAGATAAGAGCGATGTAAGCTACCTCATCTTCTGGAATGACACGATGATAACAATCCTGTAAACAGAGACAAGCAGCAATGGCAAGAGTGTATGGGTAGGGATATTCTTGCTTAATATCTTCAAGCAAGGGATTTCTATTTGGAATATTATAGCGCAGTCGAATATCCATCGGAACCATGTGCTGATTTAAAGACATCCGTAATTCTAGATTATTTCCAAAATTAACAGAGAAAGTTTCCTCGACTCTTCTTAACATCTTATAGACCAGCTCATCTATCTTACTCGAAATAACGAAGTTGGGACCATACTGACTATAGGAATCAGAGGAAAGTTTAGAAGAAAAATGAATGGCTAAAAAACGGCGCTCATTCCCATCCAAACAAACTCCCAAATGACTTTCAATCTGATCAGCATAACCATCAATTATTTTTTGTGTCGCAAAACTAATCTCTTGCTGACCAAGATCTCCAAGAGCTATCTTGTGTTCTGACTTAACACGACTAATGCACACAATGACATAAGAAACGAAACTCTCTAAGGCAATTTCAGACATTTCTACCTGAGATAAGTGATTTCCTTTCAAAATCACTTGAATCACCCAATCCTTCAGTAACTTATCCGTGTCATCAGATAAATTATTAACAATGCATGTTCTGATATTGAATTCACTTCCTACGAGACGTATACCGTAATTTGGACGTCTTTCAATACTCAAATCATATGAGTTAATAATCTCCTCAACACGTTTAATAGTGGCAGAAATAGTATTACGTGAGAAAAAAAGCTGCTGACTCAGATCGTCTAACTTAATATAGTCATCTGCCTCTAATATCAAACGCAGAAGAAATTGTTGCCTTTCTTCCATCGTTTCTGGAAGATTTTCAGTGTTTAAAGTAGGGGTAATTTGAACAAATTTTTGCGCATCACACACCAAAAGACGATAGCCATAATGCTTTTTAATGATAAGTTCCGCACCATAGTCCCCAAGTATGATTTTTAGTTGTTTTAGACGAGTTCGAACGGTCTTTTCACTCAAACTCAATTTTTTTGCTAAAGAGTGCGCTGTTTGGTATTCCTCGATTGATAACAATCGCAATATATCATAGAATTTCTGATTCATCCCGCTCTCCTTCACAATAAATTGGTAACGCTACCTTTATTATAACAGGATTCGTGATTTTTTCCTATTTTAGTTTTTGAATCCTATCAGCTAGAACAACAAAAAAGCTGAGAATCCCCAGCCTTTCTTGGTTTATTCAGCAATGGTATTACCAGTATAAAGTTGGAAATACCGACCTTTTTGTGTAAGCAATTCATCATGACTGCCACGTTCAATGATACGACCTTGCTCAAGTACCATGATGCAATCTGCATTTCGAACAGTTGATAAGCGGTGTGCGATGACAAAAGTTGTCCGACCTGCCATTAAACCATCCATTCCTTGTTGGACATAAACTTCTGTGCGTGTATCGATGGACGATGTTGCTTCATCCAATATAAGTGCTGGAGGATTTGCAACAGCCGCACGCGCAATGGCAAGCAATTGACGTTGCCCCTGTGATAGATTACCACCATCACCAGTCAGAACAGTCTCATAACCCTCTGGCAAACGTTTAATAAAATCATGTGCACTAGCTAATTTTGCTGCATCTATACACTCTTGATCGCTGGCATCTAACCGCCCATAACGGATGTTGTCTAAGACAGTTCCTGTAAATAGATGGGTATCTTGCAAGACAATACCTAAACTCCGACGTAAGTCTGCTTTCTTGATTTTTCGAATATTGATACCATCGTAACGAATTTTTCCTTCTTGAATATCATAGAAACGATTAATCAAATTAGTGATGGTTGTTTTACCTGCACCAGTTGAACCAACGAAAGCAATTTTTTGTCCCGGTTCTGCAAAGAGATTGATATCATGAAGAACCATCTTTTCATCATTATAACCAAAAGTGACATTATCAAAAGTGATGCCGCCTTCTAGTTTAGTGTAAGTAACACTTCCATCATCATGTGGGTGTTTCCATGCCCAAATATTTGTCCGTTCCTGACTTTCTTGGATATTTCCAGATTCATCTTCTTTGGCATTAACCAGCTCGACATATCCTTCATCTACTTCAACTTGAGAATCCATGAGAGAAAAAATACGATCAGCTCCAGCCATGGCCATGACCACACTATTAATTTGTTGGCTAATTTGAGTGATTGGGTTTGTAAAGCTACGATTCAAGGTTAAAAATGAAACCAGAGTTCCTAAAGTTAAACCAGCATAGCCGTTAAGCGCTAAAGTAGCACCTAACATGGCACAAAGAACATAGGAAATATGCGCAATATTCCCTGAAATTGGCATGAGAATATTTGCAAAAATATTAGCATTTGTAGCACTATGACGAAGTTCTTGGTTGAGTTTTCGGAAATCTTTCTTCGCTTCTTCCTCATGATTGAAAACTTTGACAACTTTCTGCCCATCCATCATTTCTTCAATGAATCCATTAACCTTACCCAAATCATTTTGTTGGTCATGGAAATATTTTGAGGATTGTGCTGCTATTTTTCTAGCAATAAAAAGCAAAATCAAAACCATAGCAAGTGATAGAGCCGCTAAAGGAATATTTAAAACTAACATACTGATAAATGTTGTGATAATTCCAAAGGCTGAATTGATTACTTGCGGAATACTTTGTCCAATTAATTGACGTAGAGTGTCCACATCATTTGTATAAAGAGACATAATGTCACCATGAGAATGACTATCAAAATATTTTATAGGTAAAGCTTCCATGTGACTAAAGAGGTCAATACGAATCCGTCTCATAGTCCCTTGTCCAATATAAACCATCAGGCGGTTAAATCCATAAGCACTGGCAACACCAATCAGTCCAATAAGAACAAGCTTTAAAATTGCTTGCGCAAGACCTGAAAAGTCGGGAGACTCTACAGCCATCAAAGGCGTCACGTAATCATCAATTAGTGTTTGCATAAAGAGTGTGAATTGCAACATACAAAGAGCTGTTATCAAAATCAAAGCGAGGACGAGGAAAAATTGACCTTTGTAATACTTGAATACATATGCTAGGACACGTTTAAGAGTGTCTTGTCTATTTAATTCTTTCGAATTCTCAGTCATTCTTAGCACCTCCTTCCTCATCGAAATTGCCACTAGCTTCTTCTTGAACTTCAAAAATCTCACGATAAATTGTATTGGATGCTAGCAACTCATCATGACTAGCAAACCCACTAATCTTGCCTTCATCGAGAACTAAAATTCTATTTGCATGTTGAACACTTGAAATACGTTGGGCAATAATAATCTTTGTCGTCCCTGGAATAGTTTCTGCAAAGGACTGACGGATACTCGCATCAGTCGCAGTATCGACTGCACTCGTCGAATCATCTAAAATGAGAACTTTTGGCTTTTTCAAAAGTGCGCGTGCAATACAGAGACGCTGCTTCTGACCACCAGAAACATTGCTTCCACCTTGTTCTATCCAAGTGTTGTATTTGTCAGGGAACCGTTCAATGAATTCATCTGCGCAAGCTAAACGACAAGCTTCTATACATTCAGCATCAGTAGCTTTTTCGTTGCCCCAGCGTAGGTTATCCAAGATAGTTCCCGAGAAAAGAACATTTTTTTGTAAAACAACTGCGACTTGGTCACGTAAGACTTCCAAATCATAGTCACGAACATCACGACCACCTACCAAGACAGCCCCTTTATCAACATCGTATAAACGAGAAACCAGATTGGCAAACGACGTCTTACCACTACCAGTACCTCCAATGACACCAATAATCTTGCCAGACGTGATGTCTAAGCTAATATCTGACAGGACCTCATCACCTTTACCATGTTTATAGGAGAAATAGACATGATCAAAAGTGACACTCCCGTCCTCAACAGCCATTATAGGATTTTCAGGATTTACAATATCAGCTTTTTCTTGAAGAACTTCAGTGATACGTTCTGCACTGGCGATACTCATTGAAATCATAACCATAATCATTGACAGAATCATTAGTGCCATCATCATAGCCATGACATACGAAAAGAGTGATGTTAATTCACCAGTGGTTAAACTTCCTCCGACGATAAATTGTGCACCAAACCAAGATAAGAGAATCATACATGAGAAAATGAGGAACATCATAATTGGGCTATTGACGATGACAATTTTTTCAGCTTTGACAAATAATTTATAGATATTTTCGACAGCTTTTGTGAATTTTTCGTTTTCATAATCTTCTCGAACAAAAGCCTTGACCACACGGATACCGGAAATGTTTTCTTGCACACTGGCATTCAAATCATCATATTTACGAAAAACAAAATTAAAGGTTGCAAAGGCTTTTCGCATGATAAATAGCAAGGCTATCCCTAAGATGAGAATTGCTGCTAGAAAAATCAAGCTCAAGCGACTATCCACGATAAAACACATCATCATACTGAAAATAATAATCAGAGGTGCTCGGACAACAATCCTTATAATCATTTGATAGGCATTCTGAACATTAGTAATGTCTGTAGTCATACGTGTCACTAGACCCGCTGTACTAAACTTATCAATATTGGAAAAAGAAAAGGTCTGGATATTGGCATACATGCCTTCACGTAAATTAGCTGCAAAACCTGCGGATGCTTGTGCAGCAAATTTTCCCGCCAAGTAACCACAGAGCAAACCAAGACAAGCTAGCCCAAGCATGATAAGCCCATACATCATAGCTTTAGACATATTTCCTGCTTGAATACCTTGATCAATTAATAAGGAAATGATAAAAGGAATGGACATGTCAAAAACGACCTCCAAAGCTGCAAATAAGGGAGACAATAAAGAAGGTGTTTTATATTCTTTAACCTGTCTCGATAAGGTTTTAATCATTTTTTTCCTCACTTTCCATAATATTTCTATATGATTTTTCGAGAAGCAAGTGGAAGGTCTCCCTTTCTTTCTCAGAAAAGTCAGAGACAATTTTGTCTTCTGCAGCATCTAGGTGTTGACGTAAAGCCACAATTAATTCAGCTCCTTCTGAGGAAAGGCGAACTTTTTTAATCCGCCTATCTTTTTCATCTGAACTAACGATAATCATATTTTTTTGTTCTAGACGCGACAAAATACCAACCATTGTAGGCTGAGATACTTCAAACTGTTTTTCTAATTCCTTGTAAGTAAAGCAATTGTTTGGTGTCTTCAAGTATAAGACAACCCAAGACTGCATACTAGTGATATTGTAAGGCTTTAAAAAATTATTTATATTTTGTTCCATACGACTAGCCATCCGCTTGACTAACCAACCATAGGGTGCTGTACTGGGATCCACTCCTCTACCTCCTCTGAAAAAATGCGAATTAACACATCAACATTTAACTGATGGGCAAAAAAAAATCTCAAAGCCAATCAATAATACTTTTTATAAAACTCATTATAAAATAACTTCCAAAAGTCATTATAACGGATTTTTCAATAAAGTCAATAGCTCGCTATCGTTATTTTTGCTAAAAAAACTGAGAATAATCTCAGTTCTCTATTTTAAATTCCACTTCTCTTACTCGACTTGTTCACTTAGAGTTTCCCACTCTGTCATCAGATCTTTCTGCTGGTTGGTTAAATCATCTAATTCTTTTTGCAAGTCGACAAGCTGACCAGCATCATTGGTCTCTAACATGAGATGACTCACTTCTTCTTCACGTGCCTCAACTTGTTCTAGTGTATTTTCAATGTCAGTAATACGACGCGTTAATTTGCGCAATTCCTTTTGGCTAGCCTTTTGATTCTGATAATCTAAAGTCATATCTAAGGAATTGTTTTTTTGAGCAAATGAAGGGTTTTCTTCCTCTTTCATTCGAGCCAATTCTTCTAATTCTGATTTTTTCTGAATATAATAATCATAGTCGCCTAAGTAAAGTCTACTACCTTCCTCAGAGATTTCCAAAACCTTGGTAGCCACACGATTAATAAAATAGCGGTCATGACTGACAAAAAGAAGTGTTCCATCAAAGTCAATCAAAGCATTTTCTAGAACTTCCTTGCTATCAATATCCAAATGGTTAGTCGGTTCATCTAGAATAAGAAAGTTATTATTATGCATAGAGAGTTTTGCAAGAAGTAGGCGGGCACGTTCCCCACCTGATAACATGGCAACAGATTTCTTAACATCATCACCAGAAAAGAGAAAGGCTCCCAAACGATTGCGGATATCAACTTCTGGAGTGGTTGGGAAATCATTCCAAAGTTCATCAAGAACAGTATTCCTCGATGTTAAATTTGATTGCGTTTGATCATAGTAGCCAACTGTTACATTGGCACCATAAGTGGAAGTTCCCTTTAGGAAGGGAGTCAGTTCAACAATAGATTTGATAAAGGTCGACTTACCTATTCCATTTGGACCAACTATAGCAATGGCATCATACTTTTTCACATCCAGATTAATAGGCTGTGACAAAATCTGATTGTCATATCCAATTGCAGCATCACCAACTGTCAAAACAACATTTCCAGATATCTTATCTGCTTGAAAAGCCATGTGAGCTGATTTTTGATTAGCACTTGGCTTATCAAGACGCTCAATTTTTTCAAGTTGTTTACGACGTGCTTGAGCACGTTTTGTCGTTGAAGCACGAACGATATTACGTTGAACAAAATCCTCTAGTTTTGCAATTTCTTTGGACTGTTTTTCATAATTTTTTTCTTCTCTTGCTATTTTTTCAGCCTTAAGATCAACAAACTTAGAGTAGTTCCCCACATAACGATCTAGTGAGTGTTGTGTCAAATCAAGGGTAACTGTAGCCACCTTATCCAAAAAATAACGGTCATG
>CAZPYI010000120.1:0-7268 GCA_964590305.1 uncultured Streptococcus sp. | reverse complement strand
TTTAAAATGGCTGATAAGACTAGCCATTTCATTGCTATCAAAATCACCTATAAAACGCCTCTCATCACCAACCCGAAAAAACAACTCATAACAGTTATCTTTCGGTATCATATAGATGTCTTGAGCGTTTTCATCTAGCGCATTTCCAATAATTTGTTTTCCCAATTCTTGAGCCATGACATCCCCCTCACCTTTATATTCGAAGATAAAATAAAAACCCTACAAAAATGTAAAGTTTTTTGTTAAATCTTCTCGTAAAGAAAAGAGCCCAATTACCGTATCTTTGACTTAGTATTGCATATTTATTTCTTCTTTAAAGATTGATAGCAATGATTAAGTCTAGTTGATTATATTATGTTATCGAACTATTGTAATCTTTTATCAAATAGCTGTATAAAACTACTGCTTAAATTAAAAAAATTAAGTATATTTTACTTTCCAAAGGCACAGCTCGAAGATCTGTGTGCAGGATCATCATTGTGTTGTTTAAACCTTCTAATTGTTTGATCCTTAGAAACTTCATTTCCATCCTTCAAAAGCAAAATAGAATGATATTGCTGAAGGTATTCATTACAATCATCACACCATCTCTTATCCTCTTTATTCCAAAATGCTGCCAAGAGATTTTGACGACTTTTATAGCTAGGCAGGGCTGCTTTTAAATGCCCCCATTCCGTCTCATAAGCAGAGAGTGCATCTTCAAAGTGTTCAAAATTCTGCTTCTTAGTAACATCTTTTTCCCACTCCTCAATGAACCACCAAGGTTCCCAATCTCCATACATTTCTACAACTTGATACATAATACTTTTTCCTCTTTAACACCTATTATACAAAAAATGAGATGTTTTTTAAAAAAATTTGATTGTTTTAATTTTTAAGTTGTTATATTCAAGCAATAGTTGGGTCTTGAACTTACAAAAAAACCTGAGCTTGTTCTAGCTCAGGTTTTAAATTATGCTTATTCTACCTCAGTAGAAATTGTTTCTTCAACAATTTCAGTATCAGTTTCCTCAATAATTTCAACTTCATTAACAGCTTGTGGTTCCAGATTACGGTAGCGTGCCATACCAGTACCTGCAGGTATAATTTTACCAATAATAACATTTTCTTTAAGTCCAAGAAGATGATCTTTTTTACCACGAATAGCAGCATCTGTCAGAACACGAGTTGTTTCTTGGAATGATGCGGCTGACAAGAAAGAATTCGTTTCAAGAGAAGCTTTGGTAATCCCCATAAGAATTGGACGACTTGTTGCAGGGTTCCCACCAGTGATTACAATATTCTTGTTAGCATCTGTGAAATCAGCTATATCCATCAAAGTTCCTGGAAGTAAATCAGTATCTCCTGGATCCATAACACGTACTTTACGAAGCATTTGACGCACCATTACTTCGATATGCTTATCTCCAATTTCTACCCCTTGACTACGGTATACTTTTTGAACTTCCGCCAAAAGATAAGTCTCTACTGACAAGGTATCCCGAACTTCAAGAAGGTGCTTAGGTTGAATAGAACCTTCCGTTAAAGTTGCTCCACGATGAATCTTATCTCCAACTTTAACTTTCAAACGAGATGTAAATGGCACAACATATTCACCCATACCCGTTTCACCTTGAACAAAGACTTTTTTGGTACGCGTCGCAGCATCTTCTTCAATATCAATAACAGTACCTTTAACCTCAGTGATGACTGCTTCTCCTTTAGGGTTACGAGCCTCAAAGATTTCTTGGATACGTGGAAGACCTTGAGTAATATCGGTATTTGAAGCCACACCACCCGTATGGAAGGTACGCATAGTAAGCTGTGTCCCCGGTTCACCGATTGATTGCGCAGCGATTGTTCCCACTGCTTCACCAACTTCAACGGCATCACCTGTTGCTAAGTTAATACCATAACAGTGACGACAAACGCCATGACGAGTGTTACATGTGAAGACAGATCGAATGGTGACTTCTTCAACACCAGCCTTTATTATGGCAGCTGCTGTATCTTCAGTAATTAACTTATCCGCAGCTATAATAATCTCTCCAGTTACAGGATGCTTAACAGACTTTTTAGTGTAACGCCCTTGAAGACGTTCTTCAAGAGTTTCTGTAACCTCTTTACCATCTGTAATTGCAGTAATAACAAGCCCACGGTCAGTTCCACAATCATCTTCACGAATAATAACGTCTTGAGCAACATCAACCAAACGACGTGTTAAGTATCCTGAGTCAGCTGTTTTAAGAGCTGTATCTGTCATCCCTTTACGAGCACCATGAGTAGAGAAGAACATTTCCAATACTGACAGACCCTCACGGAAGTTGGAAAGAATAGGTAATTCCATAATACGTCCATTTGGAGCTGCCATCAACCCTCGCATACCCGCAAGTTGTGAAAAGTTAGAAATGTTACCACGAGCTCCTGAATCCATCATCATAACGATTGGATTTTTAGGATCTTGTGTTTCTACAAGACGTTTTTCAAGATCTTCTTTAGCCTCACGCCATGTTGTTGTTACCGCGATATAACGATCATCCTCAGTCATCAAACCATGACGAAAAGCTTTATTAATTTCTTCAACTTTTTTGTGAGCACCATTTATGATCTCATCTTTATTGTCGATGACAGGAATATCCGCGATACCCACTGTTAATCCAGCAAGAGTTGAATGATAGTAACCAAGATCTTTCAGACGGTCGAGGAAAGCTGAAGTTTCTGTTGTACGGAAACGTTTAAATGTTTCTGCGATTATATTTCCAAGATTTTTCTTCTTGAATGGAATATTAGTCACTAAGCTATCAATAACTGTTTGAATGTCTTGACCAGGTTCTAAGAAGTATTTATCTGGAGTTTTTTCTGTTAAATTAATATTATTTGGCTCTTGAAGGTAAGGAAGGTCGTCCGGCATGATATCATTGAACAAAATCTTACCAACAGTTGTTACCATGATTTTATGTCTTTGACTATCTGTCCAAGGTTTATTTGGCATACTATCAACAGCAATACCAACACGACTATGAAGATGAGCATAGCCATTGCGATAAGCCATCACTGCCTCATCCTTGTCTTTGAAAATCATGCCTTCACCTTCACGGCCAGCATCTTCCATTGTCAAATAATAGTTACCAAGAACCATGTCTTGAGAAGGTGTTACAACTGGTTTCCCATCTTTCGGATTAAGGATATGTTCCGCAGCAAGCATAAGAAGACGTGCTTCCGCTTGAGCTTCCTCAGAAAGCGGTACGTGAATTGCCATTTGGTCACCGTCAAAATCGGCATTATAGGCTTCACAAACAAGTGGGTGTAACCGGAGAGCTTTACCATCAATAAGCACTGGTTCAAAAGCTTGAATTCCTAAACGGTGAAGAGTTGGTGCACGGTTAAGGAGTACTGGATGTTCTTTAATGACATCTTCAAGAATATCCCAAATGCGGTCATCTCCACGTTCAATCATACGTTTCGCAGCTTTAACGTTTCCAGCATATTCATGAGCAACGATTTCACGCATTACAAATGGTTTGAAAAGTTCAATAGCCATTTCACGGGGCACACCACATTGATACATTTTTAGAGTTGGACCAACAGCGATAACAGAACGTCCTGAAAAGTCAACACGTTTCCCAAGCAAGTTTTGGCGGAAACGACCTTGCTTCCCTTTGAGCATATGACTTAGGGATTTAAGAGGGCGGCTACCCGGTCCTGTAATCGGACGACCACGACGACCATTGTCTATCAGAGCATCTACTGCTTCTTGAAGCATCCGTTTTTCATTTTGAACAATGATTCCAGGTGCATTAAGTTCAAGGAGACGTGCCAAACGATTATTACGGTTAATGACACGACGATAGAGGTCATTGAGGTCAGAGGCCGCAAAACGTCCACCATCCAATTGAACCATCGGACGTAAATCCGGTGGAATAACTGGCAAGATATTCAATACCATCCACTCTGGTTTGTTGCCAGACTTACTAAAGGCATCCAATACGTCTAAACGGCGGACAGCTTTGACACGTTTTTGACCCGTAGCTGATTTAAGCTCTTCTTTTAATTCAACAATTTCTGAAGCTAAATCAACGCGTTTTAGAAGATCTTGAATAGCCTCAGCACCCATTTTAGCAATAAATGAACCTTGCCCATATTCTTGTACTTTTTCACGGTATTCACGTTCAGTCAAAAGCGATTTTGGCTCAAGTGGTGTATCTTTTGGATCAATAACTACGTAAGCTGCGAAATAGATAATCTCTTCCAGAGCACGTGGACTCATATCAAGAGTTAGTCCCATCCGAGATGGAATACCTTTGAAATACCAGATATGTGATACAGGTGCTTTTAATTCGATATGGCCCATACGTTCACGACGCACTTTTGCACGTGTAACTTCAACACCACAACGATCGCAAATAATTCCTTTATAACGAATACGCTTGTATTTACCACACGCACATTCCCAATCTTTTGTGGGACCAAAAATAACCTCATCAAAAAGTCCTTCACGCTCTGGTTTAAGTGTACGATAGTTGATTGTTTCAGGTTTTTTAACTTCACCATAAGACCATGAACGGACTTTAGTAGGTGAGGCTAATGTGATTTGCATACTTTTAAAACGATTTACGTCAACCACTATATTTACCTTTCTTCGATTTATCATCTGACTAATTTAGCTAGATTACCCAGCATTAGTATTAGTGTTTATTGTGTTATCAAATAATAAATTGATTATTATTCTTCTGTCTTTACAACTTCAGCCGTTTCATTGACTTGCTGTTCACGTGCTTTTTCAAGATCCGCAACATGCATCACATCATCATCTTCACCCTCATCAAGATCACGAAGTTCAACTTCATTGTCATCTTCATCAAGTACACGCATATCAAGTCCGAGTGATTGCAGCTCTTTCACAAGTACGCGGAAAGATTCGGGTACTCCTGGTTTTGGAATTGGTTTCCCTTTAGTGATAGCTTCGTATGCTTTCAGACGTCCTGTGACATCATCTGACTTGTAAGTCAAAATTTCTTGAAGGACATGTGAAGCACCATAGGCTTCGAGCGCCCAAACTTCCATTTCACCGAAACGTTGTCCACCAAACTGAGCTTTCCCTCCGAGTGGTTGTTGCGTAACAAGTGAGTAAGGACCAACAGAGCGGGCGTGAAGTTTATCATCAACCATGTGGTGAAGTTTAATCATGTACATGACACCAACTGAGACACGGTTGTCAAATGGTTCGCCTGTACGACCGTCATAAAGAACGGTTTTTGCATCACTATCCATACCAGCCTCACGAACAGTTGACCAAAGGTCTTCTGAGCTTGCTCCATCGAAGACAGGCGTTGCAATGTGAATACCCAAGTTACGAGCAGCCATTCCAAGGTGAAGTTCCATAACTTGCCCGATATTCATACGAGATGGTACACCAAGTGGATTTAACATGATATCAACAGGTGTTCCATCTGGAAGATAAGGCATATCCTCAACTGGAACAATCCGTGAAACAACCCCTTTGTTCCCATGACGTCCAGCCATTTTGTCTCCGACTTTAATTTTTCGTTTTTGAGCGATATAAACACGCACCAGCATGTTAACACCTGATTGAAGCTCATCGCCATTTGCACGTGTGAAGATTTTAACATCTCTGACAATACCTTCACCACCGTGAGGGACACGGAGAGATGTATCACGTACTTCACGTGATTTGTCTCCAAATATTGCATGCAAGAGACGTTCTTCTGCCGAAAGATCTTTTTCACCCTTAGGTGTGACTTTTCCAACAAGAATATCACCTTCTTTGACTTCAGCACCAATACGAATAATACCCATTTCGTCAAGATCTTTGAGCGCTTCTTCACCAACGTTAGGAACTTCTCGTGTGATTTCCTCAGGTCCAAGCTTTGTATCACGTGTTTCTGATTCAAACTCTTCCAAATGAACAGATGTATAGACATCTTCTTTCACTAGGCGTTCACTCATGATAACAGCATCTTCAAAGTTGTAACCTTCCCAAGTCATATAAGCCACGACCGGATTTTGACCTAAGGCCATTTCTCCATTTTCCATAGAAGGTCCATCAGCAATAAAGTCACCTTTTTCAACAATATCGCCAACTTTAACAAGAGTCCGTTGATTATAAGCAGTTCCTGAATTTGAACGGCGGAATTTCGTCATGTGGTAAACATCAAGCGAACCATCCTCACGACGAACTTCTACTTTTTCAGCATCTGAAAAAACGACACGTCCAGCATGCTTAGAAATAACGGCGGCACCAGAATCATGAGCTGCTTGATATTCCATACCTGTTCCAACAAATGGTGAGTGTGGATCAATGAGGGGGACAGCCTGACGTTGCATGTTGGCACCCATAAGAGCACGGTTTGAGTCATCATTTTCTAAGAAAGGGATACATGCAGTTGCAACAGCAACTACTTGTTTTGGCGAAACATCAACATAGTCAATAATGCTTGCAGAAAACTCTTGGTTGTTCCCCTGATGGCGTCCCATAACGATTTCTTCAGCAAAAGTTCCATCTTCACTCAACTTAGAGTTTGATTGCGCTACTGTAAATTCATCTTCTTCATCTGCAGTTAACCAAGAAATTTCGCTCGTTACAACACCTGTTGCACGATTGACTTTGCGATATGGTGTTTGGATAAACCCATATTTATTTAAATGTCCATATGAAGACAAGTTATTTATCAAACCAATATTTGGTCCTTCAGGCGTTTCAATCGGACACATACGACCATAGTGTGTATAATGCACGTCACGTACTTCATATCCCGCACGATCACGGGTCAAACCACCAGGTCCTAAGGCTGACAAACGACGTTTATGAGATAGTTCAGATAGTGGGTTATGTTGATCCATAAACTGTGACAATTGAGATGAGCCAAAGAACTCTTTAACTGCTGCAGTCACTGGACGAATATTAATAATCTGTTGTGGAGTTAACCCCTCATTATCTTGAATGGACATACGCTCACGAACATTACGTTCCATACGAGCAAGACCAATTCTGAACTGGTTAGCAAGAAGTTCTCCAACAGCGCGGATACGACGGTTTCCTAAATGATCAATATCGTCAACTTTTCCAAGACCATCAGCCAAATTAAGGAAGTAAGACATTTCTGCCAAAATATCGGCTGGTATTAAAGCATGCATGCGGTCTGAAGGGTTGGCATTTCCAACAAGTGTCACAATGCGATCAGGATCTATTGGAGATACAACTTTGAACTTTTGAAGTACAACCGGCTCTGTCACAACGGCATAATCATTTGGTGTATAAACAAATTTAT
>CAZPYI010000119.1:0-7474 GCA_964590305.1 uncultured Streptococcus sp. | reverse complement strand
TGGGGACTTATTCTAGAGTTAGGAATTGTCTTTCCAAAAGGAGTGAGATTTTCAAATTGTGCCATTTGTGAATTTGATTACCATGATGGAGAACTCAAACTTCAACAGTTAATTTTGCCAGTGAATAATTTTGAAAGTTATAGGTTCTAAGGAGGACTATTATGAGTAAGATTTTTTACTTAATGCGACATGGGCAAACACGCTTCAATGTTCAAGGGCGTATCCAAGGTGCTTGTGACTCACCATTGACAGAACTTGGGATTGAACAAGCTAAGTCTGCACACAGATATTTTGAGAAAGAAAACATTGCTTTCACTCGTGTCTATTCATCAACTCAAGAAAGAGCGTGTGACACAGCGGAATTGGCAAGCGGTTCTTCTGACTACATTCGTCTCAAAGGATTAAAGGAGTGGGATTTCGGTTCTTTTGAAGCCCATCAAGAATATCTCAATCCACCTCTTCATCGCGAAGACGGGTCAGGCTATCGAGATTATTTTGTGGCTTATGGTGGCGAATCCAATGTTCAAGTCTATGAACGAATGGCTGTGACAATCAAGGATCTTATGGAAGACAGCAGTGATGAGGAAAGCTTATTATTAGTCAGTCATGGTGCTTCAATTACTCAGTTTTATCGTCATAAAACAGTCAATTCTCCTATTCCCAAAAAACGATTAGCCAATTGTGCTATCTTTAAGATTTCTTATGATGAGGGTGAGATGGAAGTTCTATCTATCTACAATCCTATGGATGAGGAATATATTTTTGAGAGGGGCATTGATGACTAAAACACTTTATCTGATGCGACATGGGGAAACCTTATTTAATCAGCTGGGCTTAATTCAAGGATGGTGCGATTCTCCTCTGACAACGACTGGGAGAGAGCAGGCAAAAGCAGCCTATGATTATTTTGAAACAAATAGCATATCTTTTGATGACCTATACTGTTCTACAGCCGAGCGCTGTTCTGATACGCTTGAAATCGTCAGCGAACGCAAAGATTATGCTAGACTTAAAGGATTGAAAGAGTTTAATTTTGGACGTATGGAAGGCAAACCAGAATATCTTCATCCAAACCGTAAACCAGACCAACATGGACATGGTAATTTTTACTTGCAGTATGATGGCGAGAGTGAGGAACAAGTCATGAATAGAGTTCATCGGACACTATATGGCCTTGTTGCGGAAACACCAGAAGATAAGACCATCTTGGCTGTTAGTCATGCAGGTGCCATCATGGGATTTTTCAAATCCTTAGAATTGCTAAGCTACCCTGAACTACACTTAACAAATTGTTGTATTTTCCACTATCAAATTCAACAAGATAACTTTTCCTTACAGGAGATTATTGATCCAGTAAATAATAAAATTTATGAAAACGAAGGGTAGGTTTATATAACACATATTAACAGAACATTAATAAAAAATTAAATATATAATAATAAAAAACATATTTGATATGTTTTTAAATGATATTTTATGCCCATTTTATCCATTTTTTTAGAAAACATTAAAAATGAAACAAATTTTAATTTTTTAATAGATTTATTTTTCAAAACTTGTTATAATTAGAATGATTAAATAATGAAAGAGGTTACATATGACTGAATTTAAAGCATTTCCAGAAGGATTTTTGTGGGGTGGAGCGACAGCTGCCAACCAATGTGAAGGAGCTTATGATGTTGACGGACGTGGTTTAGCAAATGTTGATGTGGTTCCGATTGGAGAAGATCGTTTTCCTATAATTGCTGGTAAAAAGAAGATGTTTGATTTTGAGGATGGCTACTTTTATCCTGCAAAAGAATCTATTGATTTTTATCATCATTATAAAGAAGACATTGCTCTTTTTGCAGAAATGGGATATAAAACTTATCGTATGTCAATAGGTTGGACACGTATTTTTCCAAAGGGTGATGAGCTTGAGCCAAATGAAGCAGGTCTTCAATTCTATGAAAATGTCTTCAAAGAATGTCGTAAATATGGCATTGAGCCATTAGTAACTATTACTCACTTTGACTGCCCAATGTATTTAATTGAAAACTATGGTGGTTGGCGTAATCGTAAACTCATCGAATTTTATGAACGTTTGGTCAGAGTTCTATTCACTCGATATAAAGGTTTAGTAAAATACTGGTTAACTTTCAATGAAATTAACATGATTTTACATGCGCCATTTATGGGTGCAGGTCTCTATTTTGAAGAAGGCGAAAATGTTGAGCAAGTTAAATATCAAGCAGCGCATCATGAGCTTGTTGCTTCAGCCTTAGCCACAAAGATTGCCCATGAGATTGATCCAGAAAATAAAGTTGGTTGCATGCTAGCTGCTGGTCAATACTATCCAAATACGTGTAATCCAGATGATTATTGGGAAGCTATGAATGAGGATCGTGAAAATTACTTCTTTATCGATGTTCAAGCACGTGGTGAGTATCCAAATTATGCTAAGAAAAAATTTGAAAAGTTAAACCTTGATATCAAGACTACTGAAGAAGATTTACTTTTGTTGAAAGAAAATACTGTCGACTTTGTTTCATTTTCATATTATTCAAGTCGTGTTGCTACTGCAGACCCGACATTAACTGACACTACTGCAGGGAACATTTTTGCATCAATTAAAAACCCTTACCTCAAAGCGTCTGAGTGGGGTTGGCAAATTGATCCACTTGGACTTCGAATCACTCTTAATACTGTTTGGGATCGTTACCAAAAACCGCTTTTCATTGTTGAAAATGGCCTTGGTGCGGTTGATGTTCCAGATGAGAATGGTTATGTTGTTGATGACTACCGTATTGATTACTTGCGTGAACATGTTAAAGCAATGAATGCTGCAATCAATGAGGATGGAGTTGACTTGTTAGGTTACACAACTTGGGGCTGTATCGACCTTGTGTCAGCTGGAACTGGTGAGATGAAAAAACGTTATGGTTTTATCTATGTTGATCGTGACAACGAAGGAAAAGGAACACTTGTTCGTTCTAAGAAAAAATCGTTTGATTGGTATAAAAAAGTGATTGCTTCAAATGGAACAGATATTGACTAATATATATAAAGAAGTGACTTATGTCACTTCTTTTCTTTCTATCAAAAGCCTTTATATTTTAAATTAGAATTAAAGCTGATTGTCTATCTTTTTCTATATAAAATGGGAATAACTATCCCAACTTCCCATATACACCTAGTTTCTAAGTATGCAAATTAAGTGAGTCAGGCAACTTTCCAATTTTTATCCTGAAGTCTATAATTGGTTAATGAACATGATTAATTCTTACTCACAGGAAAGCTATACTTGTATATTTTAAAAATAAGCTTCTTTTTCTCTTGAAAATTCTATCAAACTATAGCTAAAAGATATAAATGATAAATTTTCAAGTTTCTCTTTTTCTTTCTGATAGTTTTTGTGCTTTTTGAGAAAGTTTTAGTGTATAATAACAGTAATATTAATTTAGGAGAAAATATGAAATTTGAGAAAAGATATATCTATTATATTATACTCGTTTTCGCAGCCTGCTACGCAATGGGAGTTTATTGGAATGATGGAGCCAGTATTGTATATACTATTTATCGTGCTGCTTTTCCATTTTTAGTAGGGGCAGGAATAGCTTACATAGTTAATATTGTCATGAGTGTTTATGAAAGTATCTTTGTAGGCTTCATTAAATTTCCGAAATTATTGATACTTAAACGCCCAACAACTATGATATTAGCCTATTTCACTTTTGTTTTTGTCATTTTTTGGATATTCTCGATTGTTCTGCCAGACTTAATTTCAAGTATTAACTCACTTCTAAGTATTGATCCATCAGCTGTTATTAATTTTACAAACAGCTTGAGTGACAATGAATTGGTAAATAAGGTCCTTGCTTACTTTGGCTCAAGTGCAGACTTATCTACATTAATTTCAAACTACAGTCAACAAGTTCTTCAACAAGTTTTGACAGTATTAACGGGACTTCTTACATCAGCAACTTCGATAGCTTCGACACTAATCAATGTTTTTATCAGTTTAGTATTTTCTTTCTATGTTTTAGCAAGCAAAGAGAAGTTGGGCAGGCAGTTTACTTTGCTGATTGATACCTATCTTAAAAAATATTCTAAAACTATTCACTATGTTGTTGGTATCTTACATCAATGTTTTCACGGTTTTTTTGTTGGTCAAACAATTGAGGCGACTATTTTAGGAAGTTTAACAGCGATTGGGATGACTATCTTTAGTCTACCTTATGCACCTACAATTGGCGTTTTAATTGCCTTTACCGCATTAATACCAGTCGTTGGTGCATATATTGGTGTAACAATAGGCTTTGTACTTATAGCAACTCAATCAGTATCTCAAGCACTTTTCTTTGTGGCATTTCTGATTATACTTCAACAATTTGAAGGAAACCTTATTTATCCTAGAGTAGTTGGTGGGTCAATTGGCCTTCCTAGTATGTGGGTTTTGTTAGCTATTACTATTGGAGGTGCCCTATGGGGAGTATTGGGCATGCTTCTAGCTGTGCCAATAGCTGCTTCTTTGTATCAGATTATCAGAGATAATGTAGCAAAACACCAAGCTTCAAGTGTTGATAAAGAAGTGGAGTAATAAGACGAGTTATAATACAAAATTTTTTCTATTCATGTTAAAATAACTATATGAACCCTATAAATTTGTTATTTTCCATTGATGATGCTTATGTGGAACAGTTCCAAGTGACACTTTACTCGCTAGTACAAAACACGTCTGTGGACTCATTTTCAGTGTATATTTTACAGAAAAACTTACTTAAAAAACATGATGTCATCGTTGACTTCTGCAATAAACTTAATGTCACCTACTTTCCAATTATTATCAGTGAAGATTATTTTACCGATGCTCCAACTACAGACCGTTATCCAGAAACAATTTACTATCGCATACTATCTCACGACTATCTTCCAAAAGAGTTAGAAAAAATCCTTTACGTTGATGCTGATATTCTTTGCTTGAACGATATCAAGCCACTTTACGACCTAGATTTGGAGGATAAGTTGTATGCTGCAGCTAGCCATACATCAGACTCCAATATTTCCGATTTGGTAAATAAATTTCGATTGAGAAATTTCGAGGCAGAGGGTTATTTTAATTCAGGTGTACTGTTAATGAATCTGAAAAAGATTCGTCGAGAAGTCAAGCGTCAAGATATTTTAAATTATATTGAGAAAAACAGTCGTATCTTACTCTTGCCTGATCAAGATGTCTTGAACGCACTCTATGGTCATCGTATTACTCTCATTCCAGACCAGATTTATAATTATGATGCAAGATATAATGTACTCTACTATGCTAGAAGTTCTGGGAGGTGGGATTTGAGTTGGGTAATAACTAACACAGTTTTTTTACACTTTTGTGGACGTGATAAACCATGGAAAAAGGAATATCGGGGTCGTTACAGTGCACTTTATAAACACTATCAGCATCGAGTAAAACTGTTAAAGTAAAAAAAGAACACCTATCACTTACGAATATTATAAGTGGAGGTGTTTTATGTATACTATTGAAATGAAAGAAGAAGCCGTGCTTCCGCGTGAACGCTTGGTAGATTATGGAGCAGAGAGATTAAGTAATCAAGAACTCTTAGCAATCTTACTACGAACAGGGACGAGAACAAATCCAGTTTTAGAAGTATCACATCATATACTAAAAAATATGACTAGTTTAGCAGACTTTAGGCATTTATCTTTACAAGAATTACAACAAATAAAGGGAATAGGTTCTGTCAAATCAGTTGAAATAAAAGCCATGATAGAACTTGCAAATCGTATTAATAAAGCCGAATATGCTAAAGAAGAACGAATTATGAGCAGCCAACGTTTAGCTAAAAAAATGATGTTAGAACTCAGTGATAAAAAACAAGAACACTTAAGCTGTCGAGTCACTCAGCAGTCTCTAGTATAAGGGGTAAGTGAGTAACGAATTAGCGTTACTCACTTTTTATGTGTCTAAGTTACCAATAAAATTGTAATGTATTTCAATCTTTAAGATTCGGTTTCGTTTATTACCTTCTGGTTTATAGATAATAATCTTATTGATCAACTCATTTGCTATTTCTACAGACAATTCAGTCATTTTAGTGTATTTGTGGATTCGTTGCATAAATCTAGAAATATCCATACTTTGGTTCTCTTGCGCCGAAAGTTCCTGTTTTGCTGTAGATATAACATCTTTGAGCTTGGATTGTTCTTGTTCGTAATTCTGACTCATCTTCATAAATCGTTCATCGCTAAGTTTTCCAGTAATATTGTCTTCGTAAAGTCGCTGGATAATTTGGTCGATCTCTTCGAAGCGCCGTTCGTCATTAAGTAACTTTTGTCGCTGCTGATTTGTTTGCTTACTTTTTAACTGTTCGAGCTTTTTATGATGAAGGGTGATGAGGTCGTCGAGTTGTTTGAAGAAGGTGCCGATTTTTTGTTGTTCATCAATATTCTGAGGAGCAACAAGGTCAGTTTCAAAGAAATCAGATGCTGCAATATTTAACAATCCATGGTTTCTTGCGCCTTCTGCAGCATGCTTTGAAACTTCTTTATGCCAATAAGTAGTATCGTAATATTTCTCTAAAAAATCTGTATCTATATCTATAGGTTCAAATACAATATATAGAGTAGATAGAACTCCCATAGCATAATGATTTAGTCGTTTTATAGCTCCCCAAGGATAACCATTCGAATAGGACTTATTATATGCAAATTCACCTTTTTTAACAAGATAGTACCCACTAACATCTCGACTAGCTACAGTTTTATTAAAAAAATCATTTTGGTCTACTAGTCCTTTTTGAGCTGAGATAGTTAACGGTAATACCGATTCTAAATTTTTATTTTTACGAGTTACTCTTTTCACCACTTCCGCTAACTTACGCTGTTCCCAATATCAACACGACATAATACTAATGTTTCAATAATCTATTTTTATTGAGATAATCTGATTTTTGTCAAAAAATAAAAAGAACTATTTTTATACTGACAAAATGCTTATTTATTAATTTTAAGAAGGAAAAAATAATAGCTGCTCAATTTTTTGAGTCATATCATATGTGTATTTCTTAATTAGGTTTCACACAGTGCCTTCTATAATTTATTCATAAGTTGTTATGTAATTTGGAATAATGCTATTGAAATAAAAATACTTATGTTATATTATATAAACAATAAATGAGTATAATTTAGACGGAAAAAGAATCAATATGTTTCAATCAGTGTTGAGAACATCATTAAATAAAAGTGATAAAAAGCTAAAACTGGTTTATACCCTGGGTTTAGCTTTGATTATTTTATTGTCGTCTATAACCCTACCAAATATCCAATCGGTCAAAGCAGTTAAAGTAAATTCTATATCACAGACAAAGGGCTTAATTGATGGCGGTGATGAGATTATTATTAAAGGAGAAGGGTTCCTAAAAGAAGAAAAAGATGAAATCTTGAAGGTGTATCAAAGTAAGCCTCGTGGGTGCAGGATATTAGG
>CAZPYI010000118.1:0-7733 GCA_964590305.1 uncultured Streptococcus sp. | reverse complement strand
GTTTATGGCAATTGACGAAATTGTAAAGAATCTTGACATTACCTTTACAGAAGATAAAAATTTCAAGGCTGAAGTAGGGTCAACTTTTATAAATCGTGAGAAAATTTATTTTGTCAAACCAACAACTTTTATGAATAATTCAGGAATCGCTGTTAAAGAATTGTTAACCTACTATAATATTCCCGTAGAAGATTTATTGGTTATTTATGATGATTTGGATATGGATGTTGGAAAGATACGATTCCGTCAAAAGGGGTCAGCTGGTGGACATAATGGCATGAAATCAATTATTGCTCATTTAGGGACACAAGAGTTTGATCGAATAAAAATTGGTATAGGACGTCCTAAAAATGGAATGACAGTTATTAATCATGTGCTCGGAAAATTTGAATTAAATGATTCTATTGAAATAAAAATGTCTCTTGACAAAGTTGTCAGTGCTGTCAATTTTTATTTACAAGAAGACGATTTTGAAAAAATCATGCGAAAATTTAATGGATAGTGTAAAAATGAATATTATTGATATTTTTAATCAAAATAAAGCCATTCAAACTTGGCATTCAGGTTTGTCAATATTAAGACGACAACTTGTGATGGGTTTTTCAAGTTCTAGTAAAGCTGTTGCCATTGCTTCAGCCTATCAAGCTAATGAAGATAAACTGATTGTTATTACATCAACACAAAACGAAGCAGAAAAATTAACAGGAGATTTATCCAGTCTTGTTGGAGAAAATGACGTGTATCAATTTTTTGCGGATGATGTTGCTGCTGCTGAATTCATTTTTTCATCTCTTGATAAATCAGTGTCACGATTAGATGCTTTAAATTTCCTCTTAGATAAAGATAAAAAAGGCATTTTAGTGACCAGCTTAGTTGGTACACGCATTCTCCTTCCAAATCCTGAGACTTATCAAAAGAGTAGACTATCATTTGAAGTTGGAAAAGAATATGAACTTGATAATTTGGTAAGAATATTATCAAATATTGGTTATCAAAAAGTGTCACAGGTGTTACGTCCTGGGGAATTTAGCCGTCGTGGTGATATTTTAGATATCTATGAATTAACAGAAGAAATCCCCTATCGAATTGAATTCTTTGGAGATGAGGTTGACGGTATTCGTCAATTTGATGTTGAAAGTCAAAAATCTTTAGCTAGTAAATCACAAGTAGTTATTGCACCAGCAGATGAACTTATTTTAGAAAAAGAAGATTTTGATCGTGCTCGGGGAACATTGGAGCGTCAAGTAGAATCAGCTAAAAAAGAACTTCATTCTTATTTAAGTGAGGTCTTATCAGCGACTCAAAATTATTATAAACATCAGGACATTCATCATTTCTTATCATTCTTTTATGCTAAAGAGTGGACACTTCTAGATTATACTCCAAAAGGGACTCCAATTATCTTTGATGATTTTCAAAAAATTGTTGACCGCAATGCTAAATTTGATTTAGAAATAGCTAATCTCTTAACAGAAGATTTACAAACTAGTAAAGCTGTGTCAAGTTTGCGCTATTTCGCTGATAACTATAAAACATTACGAAATTATCATCCAGCAACCTTTTTTTCGAATTTTCATAAAGGACTTGGGAATATAAAGTTTGATAAAATTCATAACTTTACTCAGTATCCAATGCAAGAATTTTTCAACCAATTTCCACTTTTAGTTGATGAAATTAATCGCTATCTAAAATCGAAAGCAACAGTAGTTATTCAAACGGATTCTCAGCAAAGTTTTGAACGATTACAAGAAAACCTTCAAGAATACAATCTAGATTTATCTCTATGCACTTCTGATAATATTCAAATTAATAAAGCACAAATTGTTATTAGTCATCTATCAAGTGGTTTTTATTTTGCCGATGAAAAGTTAGCATTAATTACTGAACATGAAATCTATCATAAAAAAATAAAACGTCGTATACGTCGTTCTAATATCAGTAACGCTGAGCGTTTAAAGGATTACAATGAACTGAGTCAAGGAGATTATGTCGTTCACCATATTCATGGTATTGGACGATTTTTAGGTATTGAGACGATTGAAATTCAAGGTGTTCATAGAGACTATTTGACCATTCAATATCAAAATTCCGCAAGTATCTCTCTACCAGTTGAACAAATTGAAAGTTTATCAAAATATGTTTCATCTGACGGCAAAGAACCAAAAATCAATAAACTCAACGATGGGCGTTTCCAAAAGATTAAACAAAGAGTTAGTAAACAAGTTGAAGATATAGCAGATGATCTTTTGTCACTTTATGCAGAACGTAGTCAGCTTGAAGGGTTTGCATTTTCGTCTGACGATGATTTACAAAAATCATTTGATAATGATTTTGCCTATGTAGAAACCGAGGATCAATTACGTTCTATCAAGGAAATAAAACACGATATGGAGTCACAAAGTCCTATGGATAGGCTCTTGGTAGGTGATGTTGGTTTTGGTAAGACAGAAGTCGCCATGCGTGCTGCTTTTAAGGCAATAAATGATCATAAACAGGTTGCAATCCTTGTTCCAACTACAGTATTGGCTCAGCAACATTATACTAATTTTAAAGAACGTTTCGATAATTTCCCTATAAATGTGGATGTTCTTAGCCGATTCAGAAGTAAAAAAGAGCAGACAGAAACTCTTAATAAACTTAAAAAAGGTCAAGTAGACATTATTATTGGAACTCATCGTTTATTGTCAAAAGATGTTGCCTTTTCAGATTTAGGTCTAATCGTTATTGATGAAGAACAACGATTCGGTGTGAAACATAAAGAAAAACTTAAAGAACTTAAAAAACGAGTGGATGTGCTAACCTTAACAGCAACACCAATTCCTCGTACACTTCATATGTCAATGTTAGGAATTCGTGATTTGTCTGTTATTGAAACACCTCCGACAAATCGCTATCCCGTTCAAACTTATGTTCTAGAAACAAATCCAGGGTTGATTCGAGAAGCGATTATTAGGGAAATTGATAGAGGTGGACAGGTCTTTTATGTTTACAATAGAGTTGACAGCATAGACCAAAAAGTAGCTGAATTGCAAGATTTAGTCCCAGAAGCTTCAATTGGATTTGTCCATGGTCAGATGAGTGAAATACAGTTAGAAAATACCCTCCTAGACTTTATTGATGGTGTTTATGATGTGCTCGTATCAACTACAATTATTGAAACTGGAGTTGATATCTCAAACGTGAATACACTATTTGTAGAAAATGCAGATCACATGGGACTGTCAACCTTGTATCAACTTCGTGGGCGCGTTGGCCGTTCAAATCGGATTGCTTATGCTTATCTCATGTATCGTCCTGATAAAATTTTGACAGAAGTATCTGAAAAGCGTTTAGATGCTATCAAAGGTTTCACAGAACTGGGATCTGGTTTCAAGATTGCCATGCGAGACTTATCTATCCGCGGAGCAGGTAATATATTAGGCTCATCACAAAGTGGGTTTATTGACTCAGTTGGTTTTGAAATGTATTCACAACTTTTAGAGGAAGCTATTGCTAAACGACAAGGAAAATCACAAGTGCGACGCAAAGGGAATGCTGAAATCAATTTACAAATTGACGCCTATCTTCCAAATACTTATATTGATGATGAACGTCAAAAAATTGAAATATATAAACGTATCCGAGAGATAGAGAGTCAAGAAGATTATCAAAATCTTCAGGATGAATTAATTGACCGTTTTGGGGAATATCCTGATCAAGTAGCCTACCTTATAGAAATCGGACTACTTAAATCCTATATGGATTCAGCCTTTGCTGATTTGGTTGAGCGTAAGAAAAATATGGTATCAATTCGTTTTGAAAAAGCATCTTTGCAGATATACCTAACACAAGATTATTTTGAAGCCCTTTCAAAAACACGTTTAAAAGCACGTATTGGAGAAAATAATGGCAAAATTGAAATTAATTTTGATATTAAAAATCTAAAAAATCATGATATTTTAGAAGAATTGATAATTTTCGGAAAAATATTACAAGATATAAAAATTAGAAAATCTGAAGAAGTTGTTACTAAAACAATTTAGGTGATAAAAATATAAATATCGTAATATATATATCAACGAGTTTATTGTATTTAGTTTTTTTGAAATATTAGGTTGAATTTAGGCTATCATTCTTATCGAATCCTACCATTTACATAAAAAAAATGGTAAAATGAAATGGATTGTGAGGTAAAGTATGAGATTAGATAAATTTTTAAAAGTATCACGAATAATAAAACGTCGTCCAGTTGCCAAAGAAGTTTCAGATAAAGGACGTGTTAAGGTCAATAATATACTCGCAAAAAGTTCAACTAATTTAAAGTTAAATGATCTTGTTGAGATACGATTTGGGAATAAATTATTAACTGTCCGTGTCCTTGAAATGAAAGATAGCACAAAAAAAGAAGATGCTACTAAAATGTATGACATAATAAGTGAAACAAGGATTGAAGCGAATGAAGAAGCCTAATATTGTTCAACTTAATAACCAATTTATTAATGATGAAAATCTAAAAAAACATTATGAAGAGGAAGAAGTTCGTAAGCGTAATCGTTTTATAGGCTGGATTTTGGTTGTTACGATGTTACTCTTTATTTTGCCAACATATAATCTTGTTAGAAGTTATGTGACGCTACAGGAACGTAAAGAACAAGTTGTTTCATTACAGAAAGATTATGATGAGTTAGTTGCTGAGACAGATGCAGAAAAATTATTAGCAAAACGCTTGCAAGATAATACCTATGTTGAAAAGTATGCGCGTGCTAAGTACTATTTGTCCCGCTCAGGTGAAACTATTTTCCCCTTACCAAATCTAATACCAAAATAATATGGAAAATTTAATTGAAACTATTGAAAAATTTTTAGCTTATTCTGATGATAAATTAGCCGAATTGGCTGAAAAAAATCAAAAATTAAAAGAAAATAATCATAAAACACATCAAAAAATAAAGAAAGGAAGCTTGTGAAAAAATTATTTGCTGTCATGCTAATGACTTTTTTATTAACTCCTCTTTCTGCAATTAGTACAGAAAAAGACCTTAGTTTGTCAAATGAGGAGAAATATAATCTGTCATCAAATATTGCAACCACAGAAGTTTATTTTGATAACATTCCAACAAATCCTATTCTTTATAAAGATAGTTACACTTATAGTGATATTAATTTAAATAATGGTCTAAAATTAATTAAATCAGATACTAAACTTAGTGTTATCAACATGAGAATTAATGATAATTCTATTCCTGTTTTCGAATTAGCAGATGGTAGTTTTATAGAAGCGAGTCATCAAAATATTTATGATGATGTGGTTTATAATCAGAGCTCAGAGAATTTAGATTTCTGGTTAGAAGATTCTTTTTTAACTTACAGTGCTCCTTATACCAATGGGATAAAAGAAGTGAAAAATAATTTATCTTCTTACACAATGGTTCACGCAACACAAAAAGCAACCACTTATCATGGGACATACTATAAAATTAATAATTACTGGATTAATGATACATTTTTATCAACTTCTGATAATCGTATGGAAAAAGTTCAATCATTACTCTCTCAAAAGTACAACAAATCTGACTATTCTATCTATGTTAAGCAACTTGACAGTAAAGAAAGTGCCGGTATCAATGCTGATATGACCATGTATGCAGCTAGTGTCGCTAAATTAGCAACTTTATACTATGTTGAAGAACAGATGCAAAATGGGACAATCAGTGCTAATGATAAATTAACTTATACTGATAAAGTTAATAGCTTTGAAAAAGCTTATGATGTTAGTGGTAGCGGAAATATGGTAAAGACTGCTGATAATAAAGATTACACTATTGCTGAGCTTTTAAGTGCTGTTGCACAAAATTCAGATAATGTTGCTACTAATATTTTAGGCTATTATGTGGCACACCAGTATGATGCTGATTTTCAATCAGAAGTTACTTCCATAGCGGGAGCAAATTGGGATATGAAATCCAGAAGTATTTCAGCAAAAACAGCTGCTAATCTTATGGAAGCCATCTATTACCAAAATGGAGATATTGTCAGTTATCTGTCATCAACAGATTTTGATACGAGTCGCATTTCAAAAGACATTCCTGTTCAAGTTGCACATAAAATTGGGGATGCTTATGATTATAAGCATGACGTAGCAATCATTTATGCTGATGAACCATTTATTCTTTCTATTTTCACAAATAATGCAGACTATGACGATATTACAAATATCGCCAATGATGTTTATGCTATACTAAAATAATATGTACGAAAAAATTTATAAAGAAGTTAAAAAAGAAAGTTATTTTTTAAATCATAAAAAAGTTTTAATAGCGGTATCTGGTGGAGTAGATTCAATGAATTTGCTGCACTTTTTGTATTTGTATCGGGAAAAATTAACTATTGAAATTGGTATTGCCCATATTAACCATAAGCAACGTCCAGAATCAGATGCTGAAGAATGTTATCTTCGTCAATGGGCGAAGGAACATTCTATTCCAATTGAAGTTTCTTATTTCTCAGGGGTATTTTCAGAAAAAACTGCACGTGAATTCCGTTATCGTTTTTTTGAAAATATTATGGAAGAAAAAAATTATGATGCCCTTGTCACAGCTCACCATGCAGACGATCAAGCAGAAACAATTTTGATGCGTCTCTTACGTGGAAGTCGTTTACGTCATTTATCAGGGATCACAGCTGTCCAGCCATTTTCTCATGGAAAACTTATTCGACCATTTTTGACTATTTCAAAATCTGACTTACCAGACATATTTCATTTTGAAGATAGTTCTAACACGTCTCCTGATTATTTTAGAAATCGTATTAGAAATCATTATCTACCAGAAATGGAAAATGAAAATCCTCAAATTAAGTCAGCTTTACGTGAATTAGGAAAAGAGAGTCAACTTGTTTTTCGCGCTTTAAGAGACTTGACTGCGACAATTGACATAACTAATTGTCAAGACTTTTTTGATCAGTCATCTGCTGTGCAAGAAATTTTACTTCAAGATTATTTAGAAAAATTTAATGATTTACAAATCTCAAAACGGCAGTTTCAGGAATTATTGTACCTATTAAGAACAAAAGCAAATGTGAATTATCATATCAAAAGTAATTACTATCTGATAAAAGATTATGACACTTTTAAAATTAAAAAAATCAGTCTTAAGACCGATAGGTCTCAAAACGAAAAAATGTTAGAATGTGACAATATAGTCAGATATGGTCAGTATCGGTTTCATTTCAGCAAAAATCAAGAAATAGACAATGGAATTCCTTTGTATAGTCTAAGTCCAATTATACTTAGAGGACGATTACCTGGTGATTATATTTCTTTTGGTAAGTTTTCAAAAAAAATTCGGAGACTTTTTATTGATGATAAGATATCTAGTCAAGATCGTGATAAGGCTATTATTGGTGTTCAAAATGAGAACATTATTTTTGTTTATGTTGCCAATAAAACATATTTGAGAAAAGCCTCTAAACATGATATAATGAGAGCCAAACTTTATATTGAAAATTAGAAATAGGTGATATCGTGCTTGAACAAGATATTAAAAAAGTCCTTTACTCAGAAGAAGAGATAGTAAGCAAAACCAAGGAACTTGGAAAGCAGTTAACAAAAGATTATGCAGGGAAAAATCCTCTATTTGTCGGTGTTTTAAAAGGTTCGGTTCCCTTTATGGCTGAGTTAATGAAGCACATTGATACACAGATTGAGATTGATTTCATGGTGGTGTCAAGCTATCATGGAGGAACTGCTAGTAGTG
>CAZPYI010000117.1:0-7737 GCA_964590305.1 uncultured Streptococcus sp. | reverse complement strand
GATACTTATGTATACTCGGATGTTCCTTTGCAGAGTTTTATTAACGGCTTGACAGGTATTACGTCAGAGAAAATCACCACAGCCCCAAAGATTGAACAAGTGATGAGTAATTTTCAAGCTTTTATTGGTCAAACACCTTTGATTGGCTATAATGCGCTTAAAAGTGATTTACCATTATTACTAGACAATGGTTTAGATGTGACAAATCTTTATAAGCTGGATGTTTTTGATGAAGCGTTTGAGCGTCGAAGCAGTGATCTGAATGGTGTAAGTAATCTTCAGTTACATACAGTTGCTGACTATTTAGGGATATCAGGGAAAAGCCATGATAGTCTCGAAGATGCACGTATGACAGCACTTATCTATGAAAAATTTATGGAGTTTGATGACAATAGTAAATTACTAAATCAGCAAGAAGAGACAGCGAACAATCCTTTTGCAGGTTTAGACTTGTCAGGATTTCTTGATTAAATTGTTGGATTTATATAGGTTTTTATTAACATATCAGTATACTTTAGGAAAATAGAAAACACCTTATGTATCTAATTTACTAGATTCACGAGGTGCTTTTTTGATTATGTTACAGATATACTCTAGAATGGCAGTTTTCCTGCAAAAGCTCCCATTGTTTTTTTAGTTGCTTCGTCGATTTGGTTTAGTGCATCATTAATTGCTTGTGTTGTCATATCTTGAAGAGTTTCGATATCATCAGGGTCAACAACAGCTTGATTAAAGTCAATAGACAATAATTTTTTATCTCCAGAAAATGTGGTAACCACAAGGTCTTGTACAGACTTTCCTGTAAAAGTTGTATTTGCTAAATCAGACTGCTTGCTTTCCATTTGCTTTTGAAGCTTCTGAGCTTGCTTCATCATATTTTGCATATTCATCATAATTTTATATAGATTCCTTTCGTATCAAGGGTTTGACCCCGTTATAAATAATTTTAGTGTCCAAAATTGACCAATATTTTAGAAATTATCAAAAGCATTGGCAACTTTTTTTTGTTGAGATGGAAATAGATGTGAGTATGTATTTATAGTTGTGTTAATAGAAGAATGCCCCAGTCTTTTCATTAATAAGAAAAATAAGTAATCTTTTCCCTCTCCATTTCTTAAGCCTTCGCTAATTAAAAATGCAGAATGAGAATGTCTAAAATCGTGATTTCGAATTAATTTAAAATTTTTGGGTAGTCTTTTTTTAAACATTATTCTGAAGTTAGCAATATTTGGAGCAGTCAGTAAAAATGGACTGTTCTGATAAATTTGAAGTGATTCAAAATCATTAGTAAATTTTGAAAGAAGAATTGCTTGTTTTTCCTTCCAATTTCTAAGTTCTTCTACAAATCCTTTATGAATATAAACTGTACGATTAGACTGTGTCGTTTTTACAGTTCCAATATATACCTTATTATTTCTGAAATAAGCAGTTTTAGAGATGTTTACGGCATTTTCTTCGAAATTAATATCTTTCCAAGTTAAAGCTAGAGCTTCACCAATCCTTGTACCTGTATACATTAATACTCTATATAGTAATTGATAATTGTATTCATCTTTAGTAAAGTACGAATCAAAAACTTTAAATTCCTCAGGAGTATAATAATCCATTTCTTTATGTTTCTCAGGCAATCTTTTTAAATTATTGCATGGATTCATTAGTAATATTCCATGTGAAATCCCAACTTCATAAAGTTTGTGTAAAAATATCATTTGTTGGTTTACATGAGAATTTGAAAGATTTCCACCTTTTATACTCGGACTCTTTTGTAACCAATCTCGATACTTTTTTATATCTCTATTGGTTAATAAATTCATATCAGAATCTTTAAAGTAGATAGAAGTATAAGTGTTGAAATAAGAATCTTGTGTATCTACAGTTCCTTGCTTATTTCCACGTAATTGATCTTCTTCTTTTAACAAAGAATAAAGGAGTGTAATACTCACTTTTTGATTTTGTGAGGTATCATTAAACTTTAATATTCTATACTCTGCTTCATATTGTAGCGCTTCAGTTTTTGTTTTAAAACCTTTTTTTCGATGACGGAGTCTTCTTCCATGTATTGGACTATTTTTGTTACTTATATCAACTCTCCATGTTCCATTTTGTTCTTTAGATACTGTCATTGTTGGTTACCCCACTATGATGCATCTTGAAGTACAAAAATATTATATCATGTTTTTCTAGATATAAGAAATTCATTCGGCTAAAATACTTTCTCAATTTTTAAATCTAATAATTCCTCCGCAATTGTTGCAGGTATGGTTCCAATACGTTTATTGTCATAAACATAGAACCCACGTTGAACGAGGAGGTGTTTCCCCTTACGAATAATAGAACGTGAGGTTCCTTCTGAAAAACCTAAGGCTACTAAATCATCTTTTGTTACGGTTGCTATCATGTGTATTCTCCTTAATAACTATGGTATAATTAAGGACAGGTTGAGGAGTTCCAGCTCCTCGGCTTGTCCTAAGCGTTTCCTTTTTCTTTCGATGGATTTTGGGGACGCTTTTTTATTTGTGGTAAAATGCGAGGAAGAATGTGTTCATCTAAAACACGATTAATAAAATCTGCTTTATTGTCAGTGCAATAAATATCTTCTTCCCCAAAATGTAATTGAATCTCTTGATTATATCCGGTCTGGTAATATTCTCTATAGTTTAATTCTTTAACTTCTGATAGATTGTAGAATCTATCTTTTTCTTTGTCGTGATTTCCTTTTTTCTTAGAAATCTCTAGAACGTTATTAAACCGTCTGATATACTGGTTTAAATCTTCATTTTGAATCTTTCCAAAGAAAGACTTAAGAGACTGATAATTGGTAATCACAATCAGTCGACCAATAACCAATTTATTCTTATAGCGCGCAGATAGGTAAGACTTGTTTAAAGGATCTAAAAGTTTTAACCAGTCTGCTGGCAATAAGCTATCAGACCTTGGGTCATCTAAAAGAATAACCTCTTCACCAAAATACTCATCAAAAATATTCTTAGCACCAGCACTGTACATTTTCCAGTTGAGACCTTGTTCTTTAGCTCTCTTGATAATTTCTTCAATCACTTCAAGTGCTAGAGTCGTCTTGCCAATTCCTGAAGATCCATGCACGTAAATAATAGTGGGCTTGAACTCTTCATTCTCTAACTCTCTTAAGGTTCGTTTAGAAGCAATCTTGCCATAAGCTCGAAAAGCTTCATCAAGTCTTGTTTGATTATAAGACCAAAGAAACGTTAACTCTTCGTCCGCAAAGATATCATCTTCTGTCAGATTACCATTAATGATTTCTTGAAAGACTTTATCCAGACTTTCGTCTGATTTTTCTCTTTTGGCAACGGCATACCGTTTAGAAAAGTCTGCTTTGTTATCCTCAATGAAAGCTTCATAATCAAATGTTCCAAAAGTTTCCACTTCGCTAGGAGCATACTGATGTTTATCAGGACTCTTTGCGTGAATTAAATAAGCTTTGGAATTGACCTTACCATATTTCCCTTGACCACTAGGTTCAATATATTGTGGTAAGAGACCAAGAGTACTAGCTAATACAGATAAGTCTCTACGACTGGCAAATTCAATATAAGCATGGATATGAGGCTCTACTGGCTTAATACCATACTTGATATCTTTATCATGAACAATAAAAGCGACCTTTGCTGGAATGTCTTCTTCAAGGGTTTTAATCCGACGATGAATTTCTTGGAAGATTTTTGTCTTATTCCTCTCCCAATTGGAAAACAATGCCTTTTTATCGTCTTCCCAATTCCAATATTCCGCATGTAATTGTTGCTCAAAGATATAAGTTGTTGTTCTTTTTCTACTCATTTATCTCCTTTCTATAGAAATTTTTTATTATTCTTGGGCAAATTAAACTAATTTGCCCATTAATTTACCCATCAATTTGCCCAAGATTTTCAAGGATTCTTGATTTTTCGAAAATCGCTGAAAGCATTAGTATTATTGGGTTACACACCATTCTGTCGACAAGCCCTGAATGGTGCGCCCGTCATAATTGGGCATTGGGCAAATTAAATCCCAGAAAACTCTTTACAAAATCAGTCTAAGATTTTCCATTGTTGCTCATGCGGACACGTTTCTCACTCCCTTACGAGCTATGACTTCGATGTCTCGCTCGTAGTGAGTGAACTCTCCGCACTCACATGAAAAATCTTTGGTTATTTAGCGGGTTCCTTAGCTAATGAAATCCCATCTGCCTTTGCACTCAATTCTAGTGATACAAATTCTGAATTCTTAGTGGTACGAGTATACATACCGACGTTTAGATTAGTGAAGGTAACAGTGGCAGATCCTAATTCAGCTAATTTTTCACTTGAAATAAAAGGAACTTCACCGTTTGGGTTTGGGACTTTAACAGCAACTTTCTCATAACGTAAGCGAGGTAATACAATAACATATTTCCAACCAGCATGTTCACGTTCATTTCCTTTGTATTCAAACCATTCTTGCACTTCGACTAATTGATAGTCTTTTTCTTCCCAATTCTTCACTGCGATGTCTGTATTCTTTAAACTCATAATTTTTCCTCTTTCTATTTTTTCCATTTTGAGAAGAATCCTTTATCTTTTTCCTCTTCTAATTGATCTAACCGTTCACTAAGAGTGGTTAGACGTTGTGATAAGAAATGATTTTGTTTCCTAAGAGATTGGATTAATAACAAGCTTTTCTTTTGATAAGCTTGGAAGTCTTTTCTCAGGTCAGCAATCATTTCTATTGAATCTTGTTCGAGCTGGGTATCAAGGTCACCCCAAACCTGTTTGATAGCTTGATCTAAGTTATTAGTTTTATTAACTAAACGATTTACTTCGATAAACTTAGATACTTCGTCATCAGTAAACTTATAAAAGACTTGAGTTGAATAGCGACTAACTTTATGTTTAGCTTTCTTAAAGCTATACCCAGAAAGCTTTTCTATTCGTAAACGCCATTTCTTAATAGTAGATACTGATTTGCTTGTCTGTTTTGCGATTAACTTGTAATCAATATGATTTTCCTCGATATTAAATTGAAATTTAATTCTTTCTTTGTTATAATCTTTATAAAGTTCAATTATTGAACAAATCCATTCTAACATTTAAAATGGACATAAGTCAATAAAAAAGTTCAAAAAAAGAACATTTTATTAGAAGGTGGTTTTATAATGTCAAAATTTTCTACGAGATTAAAAGAACTTCGTAAAGAAAAGAAGATTACTCAACAAGATCTTGGGAATGCAATTGGAGTCAGTCGAGTTACAATTACAAAATGGGAGAAAGAATATATTGAACCAAATATCTCACAAATTACTGATTTAGCCATCTTTTTTGATGTAAGTATCGACTACTTAACAGGGAAAACTGATTTAGATTACAGTAAATTAAACGCTGAATCTGTATTAAAAATGCCACAGGAAGAAAGAGAAAAGTTTATCCGACAAATTATTGATCATATTCTATTAACAATACAAGTATCTAAACAAAAAGGTGTATCAGAGACTGAGATTGAAAGAATATTAGTCAAAAACGGAATTGAAAAAGAAATAATAGAGACTTTACTTAATCAATTGTAGTCAGCTTCAACTTTGCTTATTACAGTATTGTCAATGATTACTTGTAGTAATAATTAATAAAGATAAAATTTGAGGATGATAAATGAAAAAAATAGATATTTTTAAGGAAATCATAAGAATTATGACAAATGATTCTTCTACTAAAAAGGACATAAAAGGAAAAAATCCAGATTTATTTCTAAATGAGATAAATGAAGAAATGTCCGATGATGAATTCTACTACTTAGTTCGATCATATTTAGCTAGTTTTGGAATAATTGGACATGTCGCTATTTCAAAAAAGGAACTTGATTTATCTTTTTTAAGATTAAAATATTATAATGGTTTACTATATGTTATTGATTCAGATGCTGAAACAAATTTGCTTAAAGGTGATCAAATAACATATATTGATGGTCTATCAATATATGACTTTTATTTAAAACATAAATTATTTTTTGTTCAAACGAATGAGGAAAGACAGTACATGGATTGGTCCTATTTTGTTAAAAAATCAAAACAAATTACCATATGTCGCAACTTCAAAGAAGTATTAGTCATATACCAACCAGTTAGTAATGAGAAGAAACGAATATTGTTTGAAAGTAAATGGATTGAGAATGATATCTTTTATATGAGAATGGATAATTTTTTTGAAGAAGATAAGATCTCTCAATTATATAAAGAATGCGAACAAGCTTTATCTTCAGCAGAATATTTGATCATAGATGTTCGTCACAATCAAGGAGGAAGTGATTCACTCTATTTTCCATTGTTTAAATATGCTTTACCAGAGGGTAAAGGATTTAATGATCTTAATATTGTAGATGACTTTGATATGGAAATCCTTTATACACCTTTTAATACAGAACAAAGATTAATATCGTTCACTGAACAATTAAATGATCCTGCAACTAGTCAAGAAACCAAGGATCTCATTAATAATTTTAAGGAAGAATTGATAACTAATGAAGAAAAGGGATATGTTAGATATCCAAGTGATATTTCCTCATTTTTACCAGAATTAAAAGGAATTTCAGTCAGCCCTAAACAAATATTTCTTCTTTCTGATGTTTATTGTGGTTCTTCAGGTGAAAATTTTGTAGAAATGATGAAATGGATGCCTAAAGTGACGGTTGTGGGAAGAGCAACAATGGGCATTCTAGACTACTCTAATTGTTCTAGTGTTGAATTTGCAGACTATATATTAACTTATCCAACATCTAGAAGCCTTTCTATCGATGTAGGAAAAGGAATGACTAATAAAGGGGTAATACCAGATATTGAAATACCTTGGACCCAAAAACATTTAACTGAGGATATTGATCTAAAATATATAATAGACTTGATAAAAGACGAAAAAGGTAAATAGTTATAAGGAAGTCTTAATTCAAAAAAGAAGTATTCAGCTGACAGTTATTATTTGTACTAAAATTATTGGGTTTTGAATCTCTTTATCTGATAAACTCCTATGTGAGAGGTGATAAAAATGATGCATCAATTTAACAAAACCATTGACTATTTAGAAAGTACACTTACATCGGAAGTTGATTTTAAAAAATTTCAAAACATATCAGGTTATTCATATCCTCTATTTAGTAGAATTTTTTCAATTCTCTCAGAGATTACATTGGCAGAATACTTGAGAAATAGAAAACTTACACTAGCTGTAGATGATTTGTTGAATACTGATCAAAAAGTAATTGATATTGCTTTGAAATATAATTATGATTCAGCTGATGCTTTTAGTTTTGCTTTTAAAAAGTTTCATGGGAATTCACCCTCAGAAGTTCGAAAAGGGAAAAACTATAAGTTATTTTCTAAAATGAAATTAGCTTTAAAAGTAATAGGAGGAAGTCAAATGAATATTAAAATAGAAACAAAACCATCCTTCAAAGTAGCTGGCATATTAAAAGAAAACATTGAATCTAATCAATGTTCAAGTACATGGGATGAATTATATAGTAAATATAGTTTTGATCAATTAGAAAGTTTTGGAAATGGTCAGTCATTAGGTGTTTGTTATGAGAATGAGGGAAATGATAAGATTAATTATATGGGGGGATATAACGTCTTGGATGACGCTAAAGCTAGAAATTTAGGACTTGATATCTTAGAAGTTAAAGAAACTGAGTATGCAGTAGTTCCAGTTAAAGGATCAGTCCCTGATTCCATTCATCAGGCATGGAAATTTCTACTTGAAG
>CAZPYI010000116.1:0-7859 GCA_964590305.1 uncultured Streptococcus sp. | reverse complement strand
ATAACCAGCTTCAGTAAGCACTTCAAAACCAGCTTCGATAAGGGCAGTTAACCCACCACAAAGGACAGCTTGTTCACCGAAAAGATCTTCTTCAGTTTCTTCTTTGAAAGTTGTTTCAAGAAGTCCAACACGAGCTGAACCAACACCTTTTGACCAGTCCATTGCGATATCTTTAGCATTTCCAGTTGCATCTTGGTAAACTGCGTAAAGCGCTGGTACACCAAATCCTTCAGTATAAGTACGACGTACAAGATGTCCAGGACCTTTAGGGGCACACATGAAAACATCTACTGTTTCAGGTGCTTTGATATATTCAAAACGAATGTTGAATCCATGAGCGAAACCAAGTGCATTGCCAGCTTCTAAGTTAGGAGCGATTTCTGATGCATACAAGTCAGCTTGAATTTCATCTGGAGCCAAAATCATGATAACATCTGCTAATTTAGTTGCTTCAGCTACTTCGTAAGTCCCAAAACCGTCTTCTTTAGCTTTATCAAATGATTTACCCGCACGAACACCGATAATCACGTCATGACCTGAATCACGTAAGTTTTGCGCATGCGCGTGACCTTGTGAACCATATCCGATTACAGCAATTTTTTTGCCATCAAGAGCTGGTACTTTTACATCTTTTTCGTATTCCATTGTTACTGCCATTGTAATTTGTCTCTTTTCTATAAAATTATTTAATCTGCCTCAAGGGCAGGAGTTAACTGAGTTTATAAAGATTTAGGAAAAATCTCGTGAAAATCCTGTTGCACCTGTACGAGCTAAGTTTTGAATACCATATGGTTTGATAACTCGAAGTAAGGCAGCAGTCTTATCTGCATCACCTGTCATTTGAATAGTGATTGACTTAAGCCCTACATCAATGACACTTGCACGAAAAGGCTGGATAATTGCCAAAATCTCTGCACGCTTAGATGCTGGAGCAGCCACTTTAATCAAGATGACTTCTCGTTCCAAGTGAGGAATATCTGTAATATCACGCACACGTAACACATCAATCATGCGATTCAATTGTTTAATAATTTGTTCGACTTCCTCTAAACTATCAACATCAAGGATAATCGTAATTCTTGAAATATTTGGCTCAACAGTATGTCCAACTGAGATGGATTCAATATTTACCTGACGGCGCGAAAGAACACCTGTGAAACGGTTGAGAACGCCTGTTGAATTTTGGAGTTTAGCTGTTAACATTCTACGCATTAAAAGTCACCCCCAACATTTCACTATTTGCCTTACCAGTAGGCACCATTGGATAAACATGTTCACGATCTGAAATGTTTACCTCAATCACCATTGGTTTGTTTTGCGTTACAACTTTTAAATCTTCTTCTAATGTGTTAGGGTCAGAAAATTTATAATGAGAAATACCATAAGCTTCCGCCAAAAGTTGGAAGTTTGGCTCATCATCAAAAGTTGATTCACTGCGATGTTCATCATAGAAGGATTCTTGCCATTGACGCACCATTCCCAATGAATGATTATTGATAAGGATTACTTTAATAGGAACACCATAACCATTAAGAATTGCCAGTTCTTGATTAGTCATTTGAAAACCACCATCTCCAACAAAGAGAATAACTTCTTTATCTGGATTTGCCAATTTTGCTCCAACAGCTGCTGGAATACCAAATCCCATTGTCCCAAGACCACCAGATGTAATAATTTGACGCTCTTTTTTATATGGATAGAATTGAGCAGCCCACATTTGGTGTTGCCCAACATCGGTTACAACGATAGCTTCCCCATTTGTAATTTTACCAATAGTTTCGATAGCATGTTGTGGTTTAATGATATTCTTATCAAATTTATAAGAAAAAGGAGCCTTAGCTTTATTTTCAAGGACACTTTTCGTCCATTCTGAATGATTTGTTTTAACTTCTTGAGATTTCAGTAAGATCTCTAAAGCTCTCTTAGCATCTCCAACTATTGGAATCTGTGTTTTAACAACTTTTCCAATTTCTGCCGGATCTACATCTACATGAGCAACGATAGTATTCTTCGCAAATGTTGCAGGATTTCCTGTCAAACGATCTGCAAAACGTGAGCCAAAGTTAATCATGAAGTCACAACGACTCATGGCCATGTTTGAGGCATAAGAACCATGCATTCCGCCCATTCCAAGTGACAATGGATGTTCCATAGGTATAACGCCTAGACTAAGAAGAGTAGATACAACTGGAATATTGTAACGTTCCGCAAAAGCAACTAATTCTTTTGAACCACCTGCATAATTAACACCACCACCAGCAACAATAATTGGTCGCTTCGATTTTTTAAGTTGTTCTAAAATTTTCTTAACTTGAAGACCATTTGGTTCAACCGTTGGTTGGTAACTCGGAAGGTCAACTGTCGGGTCATTATAATAAGTCGTCAATTTCTCAGAAACATCTTTTGGAAAGTCGATGACTACAGGCCCAGGGCGACCCGTTGTTGCAATATGAACAGCTTCAGTGATGATACGAGGAATATCTGCAACTTCACGAATCTGATAGTTATATTTTGTTATTGGCATAGTTATGCCGATAAGATCTGCCTCTTGAAAGGCATCTTTCCCAATTCCTGGAGTCGCCACTTGCCCAGTAAAGACAAGCATAGGAACACTATCACTCATCCCATCAGCGATACCTGTGACAGCATTTGTTGCTCCCGGTCCGCTGGTAACAATAGAAACACCTATTTTACCTGTGGACTTTGCATAGCCTTCAGCTTCATGGACAGCTCCCTGTTCATGACGCGCTAAAATATGGCGAATCCCATCAAAATTATAGATTGCATCATAGAGTGGCAAGACTGCACCACCCGGATATCCAAAAATAATGTCGACTCCTAACTCAGCCAATGTTTCAAGCACAAGCTCTGAACCATTTTTGGCTTTTTCTAATTTTATCTGTTTCACAAGTTCCTCCTTTTCATTTATATTCCGAATTGTCGAAAAATTCTAACACCGTGTAACTATGATAACATTTTAAGAGAATAAAGCAAGCAAATACAGGGAGTATCTGCACTAGTATCTCTATGCTTTATCCTGTGCTTCACGTTCTAATTTTCGTTCTTGGAATTCATCATCTGTCATCATTGACCCACCAACATTCGCTGATGAAGCAAAATGTGTATAACGGCGTAACCAACCACTTGTAATCTTTGCTTTGAAAGGTTTCAAGTCTTTACGGCGTTCTTCTAAAACATCATCATCAACAAGAAGATTGAGCGTTCGATTTGTTAAATCAATGACAATGTCATCATCGTCTTGAATTAAGGCAATATTGCCACCTTCAGCAGCCTCTGGTGAGACATGCCCAATAGCAATCCCACGTGTTGCACCAGAAAAACGTCCATCCGTAATGAGTGCGACGTCCTTACCAAGACCACGACCAACAATTTTAGAAGTTGGCGCTAGCATTTCGGGCATCCCAGGTCCACCTTGCGGTCCTTCATAACGAATAACAACAACATGACCTTTCTTAACGCTACCATTGTCAATCAATTCAAGCGCTTCATCCTGAGAATCACAACAAATTGCCTTCCCATGGAACACTTTAATAGAAGGATCTACACCACCAACTTTAATAACTGACCCATTCTGAGCAATATTTCCATAGAGAATGGACAAGCCACCAACTTGAGAAATAGGATTTTCAATGGGATGAATAATATCCTCATTCTTAATATCGCAGTCTGCAACGTTTTCTTTAAGTGATTTTCCAGTTACAGTAACACGATCCCCTTTAATAGAACCACGTTTAATCAATTGATTAATGATAGCTGAGACACCACCTGCATCATGAACATCATGCATAGTGTAGACACTTGACGGTGCAATCTTAGAAAGATATGGCGTCTTCTTGGCAATTTCATTAATGTCTTTTAAATCATATTCAATACCAGCCTCACGCGCAATAGCAAGCGTATGAAGAACAGTATTAGTCGAGCCACCCATAGCCATATCGAGAGCAAAAGCATCATCAATGGCTTCTTTAGTCACAATATCACGTGGTTTCAGATCATTTTTTACATTTTCCATCAGATGTTTCGCTGCTTGACGAACAAGCTCACGGCGTTGATCAGAAACTGCAAGTACTGTTCCATTTCCTGGGAGAGCGAGTCCCATGACCTCCATTAAACAGTTCATAGAGTTTGCAGTAAACATTCCAGAACAGGAACCACAAGTAGGACAGGCATTTTTTTCAAGGAAATCAAGTTCTTCCATTGACATATCACCAGCCTGATAGGTTCCCACCGCCTCAAATAGACTTGAGAGCGTTGCTTGATGCCCAGTCATATCAACGCCACCCTTCATAGGACCACCTGAACAGAAAACAGCTGGGACGTTGGTACGCATTGCAGCAAGAATCATTCCGGGTGTAATTTTATCACAGTTAGGAATATAGAAGACACCATCAAACCAATGGGCATTGATAACAGTCTCAGCTGCATCAGCAATAATTTCGCGTGATGGCAAACTATAACGCATTCCAATATGCCCCATAGCAATCCCATCATCAACACCAATTGTATTAAACTCAAAAGGAATACCACCCATTTCTCGGATAGCCTTTTTTGCGATATCAGCCAGCTCACGCAAGTGGACATGTCCCGGTACAATATCAATATAAGAATTACAGATTGCAATAAATGGTTTTTGCATATCTTTAGCTGATTTTACTTGGCCTGTTGCATAAAGAAGACCACGGGAAGGTGCTTTATCGACACCTAATTTTATCATGTCACTACGCATAATAGTTTCTCCAATCGATTCAATATTACATTCCATGTTAACACTTTCCCAGATAAAGTCAAGGTAATTTTCAGAAAATTTCGTATTTTCGAAAACCATTTTTTTCTTGCAATGCTCTAGGATTATTTGTTAATTTTTTTGTAAAAAAACGAGTTTAGATAGACTCTAACTCGTTAATATTTTCTTTTGTAAATTGTGCTTATTCAACACTCATAAGGTAAGGATAAACTGGTTGGTTTCCTTGATGTATTTCTACTTCAAGATCTTCATACTTCTCTTCAAGATAGTCTGAAATTTCTTCAGCCTGATCTTCATCACCATCTTCGCCAACGTAGATAGTTACAATCTCACTATTTTCATCAATCATCTTATCAAATGTTTCTTTTAAAGCCGATGACATGTCAGGGTTTGATACCACTATCTTACCATCAACCATACCAAGCAAATCGTTTTCACGAATTTCAAGTCCGTCTATGGTTGTATCACGAACAGCAAGGGTGATACTGCCACTGATAACTTCTGATAGACTTTCAGTCATGGCAGAAACATTATCTTCTAATGAATTTGATGAATCAAAAGATAAAAGGCTGGTGAATCCTTGAGGCACAGTTCTCGTCTCTACAACTGCTGCAGGAATTGCAACTACTTCTGCAGCTGATTGGGCAGCCATAAAGATATTTTTGTTGTTAGGTAGAATAATGACATTTTTAGCATGTACAGACTCAATCGCTTTAACAATATCTTCCGTAGATGGGTTCATTGTTTGGCCACCAGAGATGATGTAGTCAACACCTTGTGACTTGAAGATTTCTGCAAGTCCTTCTCCTGCCACAACTGCAATTAAACCATATTCTTTTTCTTCTTGAGATTTTCCAGTTTTTTCTTCTTTTTGAACTTGTGCGTCATGTTGATTTCTCATATTATCAACTTTAACTTTGACAAGCGAGCCATACTTCAAGCCTTCTTGCATAACAAGACCAGGATCTTCAGTATGAACATGAACTTTTACAATTTCATCGTCATTAACGACGAGCAAAGAGTCGCCAAGGTTACTCAAGTACCCTTGGAATTCTTCATAATTGAATTCTTTAACATAGGTTGGCCCTTGTTTTAGGGCAACCATGATTTCTGTGCAGTACCCAAATTGAATCTCTTCAGTAGCAACATGACCTGCAACTGACTTATGGTGTTCTGCATTAATCATTTCTGTCATCGTTGCTGGCGTTGCTTGAAAATCGTCAGACGCAATATATTCACCAGTCAAAGCTGATAAAAAGCCCTCATAAATATAAACCAGACCTTGACCACCAGAATCAACAACACCAACTTCTTTTAATATAGGAAGTAAATCTGGTGTTTTTGCAAGTGCACGCTTAGCTCCTTCAAGAGCCGCTTGCATAACTTCAATAGCATCGTCTGTCTCATCAGCTTTCTTCAACGCTGCACTAGCAGCACCACGTGATACTGTCAAGATTGTTCCTTCAACAGGTTTCATGACAGCTTTGTAAGCCACCTCAACACCTAATTGAAAAGCATGAGCAAGATCAAGACCTGTCAATTCTTCTTTATCTCTGATGCTTTGTCCAAAACCACGAAATAATTGAGATGTGATAACACCAGAGTTTCCTCGTGCCCCCATTAAAAGACCTTTGGAAAGAATTTGCCCAACTTCACCAACAGTATTCGCATGCTTATCGGCAACTTCTTTAGCACCGTTTTCCATCGTCATTCCCATATTTGTTCCAGTATCTCCGTCTGGAACGGGAAAGACATTAAGGGAGTTTACATACTCGGCTTGTTTTCCAAGGCGTGTACTGGCCGCTTGAACCATTTCTTGGAATAAACTTGTTGTAATATTTGACACTAATCTTCTCCCACAACTTTAATATTTTGTACATAAACATTCACTTTGTCAGCAGAAATACCAAGCTGACTTTCTAGATTAAACTTAACGCGTTCTTGAATATTCTTTGATACTTCGCTAATTTTCACGCCATAGCTCATCACAGTGTAAACATCAACGGAAATGTCCCCTTCAGTTGATTTTACAACCACTCCCTTTGCGTAGTTTTCTTTACGCAAGAGTGCTTGAAAATTATCTTTAAATGTGCTTTTGCTTGCCATACCGACAACGCCAAAAATTTCTGTCGCTGAGCCCCCGACAACAGTCGCAATGACATCATCCGACAGTTCAATCTGACCATCTTTTGTATTAATTTTTACAGTCATAATCACTACCTCAAAAAGTTTTTTTCAGTTTATTCTACCATATATTAACTGACTTGTAAAAAGAAACAGGTATTCACCTCTTCTAGCTTACCATTAGAGATGTTATAAAAACCTAGTATTATCTCAAAATTTGCTAATGTATTATTTATTTTTAATAATGACATCTGAAATAGTCTAGTCAGACTAGAACTCCTACAAAATAAAACTCTCTTGTTATTGAAAATCCCATATCAAATAGAGAAAGGCTTAATACGTTTTTGCAGTCTTCCCAACAAAAAAAGCCCTAGGGCTTCAATTTTATACGCGTTCTACTTTACCAGATTTAAGCGCACGAGCTGATGCCCAAACTTTTTTAGGTTTTCCGTCAATAAGAACAGTTACTTTTTGAAGATTTGGTTTAACTCTACGTTTGGTTTGGTTCATTGCGTGTGAACGGTTATTTCCTGATACAGTTTTACGACCTGTAAAATAACAAACTTTAGCCATGTTTATCTGCTTCCTCCCGATAATATTAGAGGTGTCTCGCACCACATACCATAACATTATATCAAAAATAAGACTTTTTGCAAGAAGATTCTTCTCACTTTTGACAAATAATTTTTCCTTTAAGCCCAAAAACGCTTTCCAAGTTCAAATATGCGGAGATATTTGATTGGTAAGAAAAAAGCCTGTCCGAACAAGCTTTAAAAATTAGACATCCTATGCCGATTGCAGGATTTGAACCTGTGACCTACGCGTTACGAGTGCGTTGCTCTACCAACTGAGCTAAATCGGCTCGCCAATTTATTTTATCACTTTATCATCATATGTCAATTTCTTTATTTGCTCGTATGTGTCTGAATTTTCGGGAAAGCTCAATCATCCCTTATAACCTAAGAAAAAC
>CAZPYI010000115.1:0-7899 GCA_964590305.1 uncultured Streptococcus sp. | reverse complement strand
TGAACTTTCTCTTCTGTGTTATGTGTCATATGAGAAATATCAATCCTCATAAAACCACCATCTTTTTCGTTTATATCCAAATCCACTGCACAATCTGCAAGAACTTCTAAAGAATTAACTAAGTTAATCGAAAGAGTTGAAACAGCCGCACAGACAATATCAAAGCCGTATTCACCACTTCCAGCATGTCCTGTTAGTGTAACACTCTCAAGATAGCCGGTTCTATTGCGAACAAAATCTGCTTTAATCATAAGAATTCAGGATTAAGCGTTGATAGCGTTGATAACAACTTTTGTATAAGGTTGACGGTGACCTTGTTTACGGTGACTACCTTTTTTAGGTTTGTACTTGAAAGTAACAACTTTCTTTTGTTTTCCTTGCTTTTCAACAGTTCCAACTACAGTAGCTCCGTCAACGACTGGAGTCCCAACAACAGTTTTGTCACCACCGACAAGAACAACTTCGTTAAAAGAAACTTCTGCTCCAGCTTCAACGTCGAGTTTTTCAACGTAGATGGCTTGACCTACTTCAACTTTAACTTGTTTTCCACCAGTTTTGATGATTGCGTATGTGCTCATTATGCACCTCCTATTATTTTGTCTAGAGGGATTTCCTCTTGTGAAGACTCGCCTAAATCGTGAGAAACAGTTTCTACTTAATGACGATTTTCGAGCGGTTGCACAGGGTGTGCATTTAGTCAACGTTGCTATTTTATCACTATATCTCCCATTTTTCAAGGATTTTATTCATGTTATTTCACTTTATTTATGATAAGGTGCCCTTGAAAGTTATAAAATGTCTTGGTTGACTAAGCAGTATGCAAAAATGCGGTATCTATTTAATTTTCAGACATAATCCCTGTAGATGATTTTCTATTATCAACAACTTCACCAGTTGTCTTTAGATGGGCCATATTGTCATCATATTTTTTTGAAAAAACAAGTGAATAGAGGATATCTAAAAGCACAGTCATCGAAATATTCGTCGTGAAATTGGCAATTTTTGAATAAAATTTTTCTCTAGTTGTAATTGGCAAAAATAGGCTTGCTTCTTTTGACAAGGTATTATTGCCAATACTGGTAATAGCAAGTGTCTTAACACCTCTACTTTTCAAAATCCGATTGACGGATAAAACTAAATTTGTTTCACCAGAATATGAAATTAAAATAGCACATGCTGTTTGTGGGAGATTATAAGCTTCGTATAACTCTTCGCCAGTTGTTGTCACTAAACTAACAAATTTACCGATGCGTCGCATTTTTAAAGCAAAATCTTGTGCGATTAGAATATTAGCATTTTGTCCAAACACATAGATGTGTGAAGCTTCTATCAGTAATTGTCTAGACTTAGCCAACTGATCATGATGCAACAAAGATACTAAATCATCAATAGTAGATTTTTCAAGTGAAGAAACTTTTTTTGCAATTGTCATGATATTGTCTTTTGAAGTGAAAGGGAAATTGGCATCTACAGTCGTAAAATTACTGACTAAATAACGATGCTCTGCCAGATAGGCTCTTTTAAAATCAACCCATCCAGAATAACCGAGTTTCTTTGCAATCCGAACAATAGTTGATGGTTGCGTAAAAGTCATCTCTGCTAACTCTTTTATAGTCAAATGATCTATCTGATCTGGTTTTGATAATATATAATCTACCGCAACTGCTTCAGCAGATGAAAAATCATAGGACTTTAGTTCTTCTCTTATTAGCACCTTCTTCTCCTTTACCTTAAAAATAAAAAATAGATTTCTACTTCAGTTTAACAAAAAAATTTACAAAAATCAGGTGTCAAAGCAAGTTTTTTATGAAATGATTTTCAAAATTTCCTATATTATTGAAATACTAACCTGACTTGGTATACTTAAATAAAAAGTAAGAAACGAGGAACTCTAATGGTAAAAATCGCAACTATCGGTGGAGGAAGCAGCTATACGCCAGAATTAATGGAAGGTTTCATCAAACGCTACGATGAACTTCCAATTAAAGAAATTTGGCTAGTGGATGTTGCCGAAGGCGAGGAAAAACAGGCAATTGTTGGTGCAATGGCACAACGTATGTGGGATGCTAGTCCTTACGATGTCAAGATTCATACAACATTAAATCGTAGGGAAGCCCTTAAAGATGCCGACTTCGTAACAACTCAATTTCGTGTGGGACAGCTTAATGCGAGAATCAAAGACGAACGCATTCCATTTTCATATGGTATTTTAGGGCAAGAAACCAATGGTCCTGGTGGTATTTTTAAAGCCTTCCGTACTGTTCCAATTATCTTAGATGTTGTTGAAGATATGAAAGAACTTTGTCCAAATGCTTGGTTGATTAATTTTGCAAATCCAAGCGGAATGGTAACTGAAGCCGTTCTTCGTTATGGCAAGTGGGATAGAGTCGTTGGTCTATGCAATGTTCCTGTAATGGCTAAAATGGTTGAGTCAGAAGAACTCGGTGTTCCAAGTGAAGATTTAATTTATAAGTTTGCTGGTTTAAATCATTTCCATTGGCACAAAGTTGCTGACCGTAAGGGAAATGATATTACAGACAAACTCATTGAAAAACTCTATGATGATGGCAACGGTCTTCCTAAAAATATCTTTGCTACACCATTTTACAAAGAACAACTGGATCAGATGCAAATGATTCCTTGCGGTTACCATAATTATTATTACCGTTCTGAAGAAATGTTAAAACATGGAATAGAAGAATACAAAACAGTTGGCACTCGTGCAGAGCAAGTTTCGGCATTGGAAACTAGTCTTTTCAAACTCTATAAAGATCCTGAATTGAACTATAAACCAAAAGAATTAGAAGAACGTGGTGGCGCATATTACTCAGATGCCGCTTGCGAAACTATTGCTTCTATTTATGGGAATAAAAACACTGAAATCGTTGTTTCAACCCGAAATGATGGTGCTGTTCCCGATCTACCAGCTGATTGTGCTGTTGAAGTCACTGCAAACGTTGGTGCCCAAGGGGCAAGAAATGTGGCCTTTGGACCGCTTCCTGTCGCTGAACGTGGCTGGTTACAAGTCATGAAAGCTATGGAACTGCTTACTTTAGAAGCTGCGGTCACTGGTGACTACGGAACAGCTCTTCAAGCCTTCACAATCAATCCCTTGATTCCATCAGGAGAAACTGCTAAACGTGTCTTGGACGAGCTGTTTATCGCTCACAAAAAACATCTCCCACGTTTTTCAGAAACAATTGCTAAACTTGAAGCACAAGGTATTACAATCAAAGATGATGTTGCTCGTCAATTAGCAGAATAATCTTCCTAATTTAAACTAACGAAAAAGCAGTCAAGAAATAAATCTTGGCTACTTTTTTTAAAGTAAAATCAATTATAATCGTTAGTTTCTTCATTTTTTAAAAATTTATCCACCAGCTTTATTGAATTTGAATAGAAATCAGCCCTTTAACAAACTGTTTCATAAGCCTTTCAAAATTAATTAAATCAAAGGAAGTATCTGTTAGCATAATTTGATAACGTTCCTTCCCTTCAAGGTAAAACTTCTGTGTCAACTGAAAACCATTTCGCTGATAGAAGGCTAAACGTTTGAGGCGTTGATCACTATTTTCAGCACTTTCATCTACTGGCTCAATAGTCAAAATCATTGGACGTTTACTCGCATCTTTTTTCAAATCACCTAAAATTCTACTACCAAAACCCTGAGATTGTATTTTTGTATCTACAGCAAGAAATAAAATAAAATAAGCTTGCTCATTGGCGACAATGTAGGCTAGTCCAACAAACTCTCCTTTGTCATAAAAAGCATAAAAATTTGCTATTTTTCGCCAAGAATTCATCAGCAAGCCAATATAAGACAGGCGTTCATGAGCTGGAAATGCAGATAGATAGAGTTTTCTAGCTTCTCGATAAGATTTGGTAAATAGTTTAATCTTTTCTCTTTTTAATTCCATTGTAGGTTGACCAAATCAGTCATCTCCTGATAAGCTGTATCAACTTTTGATTTCATTGTATCATCAAGAATATCACGATTTTTTCCACCTTTGATAAAATCTTCCAAAATCAGTGTCCTATAATTATAAAGTTCAAAGCCTTCAGAACCTGTTGTTCCTGTTGCCCATGCCCAGACCATTGTCGGATGAGCTTTGACGGTTTTGATTGTCGTTACGGTTCCTTTTTTCTCAAAAGTCACATCCATCAAAAGTCCACGCTCAGTCCAAATATCATCTACGGTTTCTAAACGTTGGTTAGAGATAAAGTTACCCATTGAATAGATGATAAATTTTTTTGCGCCATCTTTTTCAACAACTTCAGATGGTTCAGCGACATGTGGATGTCCGCCAAAAATGACATCTGCTCCCCAGTCTATCATTTTGTGATAAAGTGTCACTTGCTCATCTGTAGGTTCTCGTTGATACTCAACACCCATTTGTGGCATGACGATTGTGACATCAGCTGTCTTTTCAGCTTTTTTGATTTCAGCTTCCATTTTGCTCTCATCAAGGTCTGACATGTGCCTCTCATAGTCATCTTGGCTTAAATTTGCTTCCATCCCATTATAAGCATAAGAGTAACCCAAGATAGCAATCTTTATGCCATTAACCTCTTTAATAAGAATGTCTTCTGTATTACGATTTTCTTTGTAGACACCTATGGTTGATAGACCTAAATCTTCAAAAGTTTTAACTGTACTAAGGGCTCCTGATAATCCGGAGTCTAAAATGTGATTATGTGCCAAATCTACTACATCATAGCCTGTTTCTGCCATAGCAGTTGCAATCTCACTGGGTGCATTAAAAAGCGGATAGCCAGCAAGCGGATAGTCTGTACTAATGGTTCCTTCATAGTCTCCTATTGCTAAATCAGCACTTGAAATCCAATCCTTTGCATACTCAAAAAATGGTTTAAAATCATAGCTGCCATCTGCTTGTTCAGCCGTACCATATAAGCCATTATGGATAAGTATATCCCCATTAGCCATCACACGCGCTGTTTTCACAGTTTCCGTGGAACTACTTTCTGTTATATTAGATTTTGTTCTTTCGAAAATCAAACTATATATTCCAACTCCGATCATAATAACAAGTATGACCGATGAGTATATCAAAATAGTTTTTTTATATTTCATCCCTGTAAACATTTTCCAATCCTCCACTCCTTCATTATATCATTTTTCTTACAATTATTACATTCTTGTTACAGATATCCAAAATAAAACACTACCCAATTTTTAGTTGGGCAGTGTTTTAATGTCTCAAAAAATCTTATAATAAACTTTCTATTAAGTCCTCAACATCATCAGATTCTACTTGAGGTGTGATTGTAGAAATGATAATGTTTTCAACTGCACGATCAACTAATCCTTTCACATCAAGACGTTTCTCATATTGTTCAACGTTTTTTATTTTAGGATTTGTTTTTGGACGATCTGGTGCAAAAATGGTACAACAGTCTTCAAAAGGCTGGATAGAGATATCAAAAGTATCAATTTTCTGTGCAATATCTATTATTTCTAGTTTATCCATTGTAACCACTGGGCGAATAACTGGCGTACAGGTGACGGCATTAATTGCCTGCATTGATTCCAATGTTTGGCTAGCAACCTGACCTAAACTTTCACCATTGATAATAACCAAACCATTACGTTCTTCACGTATGCGGTCAGTTATACGCATCATAAATCGACGCGTCAAAGTCATTAAATACGCTTCTGGTGCCTTTTCTTTGATTTCTTCTTGAATCTCTGTAAACGGAACTTCTATAAAAGTAATATTGCCACCAAATCGCGTTAATTTTCTTGTGAGGTCTTGTGCCTTTTTCAAAGCACCAGGACTCGTATAGGGAGGACTTGCAAAATGAACTGCTTCAATATCAACCCCACGTTTTAAGGAGAGATAACCAGCAACTGGAGAATCAATCCCTCCAGAGAGCATTAACATGCCTTTTCCTGACGTGCCTACAGGCAAGCCACCATTACCTTTTATATTTTCATAAGAAATGTAAGCTGCTTCATCACGAATCTCAACCTTTAGATTGATATCAGGTTTTTTCATCTGTGCCTTGATGTTTGGCAAAATATCAAAAACAGCATCTCCAAGCCTATGATTAAGCTCACGACTATCAAGTTCAAAGTCATGATCACTACGTTTACTTGAAATCTTAAAGGTCATGCCTTCTTTATAAATCTGTGTCATCCCGTCTTGAACGGCTTTGATTAAGTCTGGAACTGTTTTATCAACTTTGTAGGATGGAGAAAAAGCTTGAATTCCAAAAATAATTTTTAGTGATTCAGCTACAGGAACATAATCAGTCCCATTCAGGTAGACATGGGCACGATCACGATCAGCTTGTACAGTCACATCGGGATAAATAGATAGAACATGCTCGATATTACGACGTAATTTATTGATAAAGCGCATGCGATTTTTGCCCTTAGTTGATAATTCACCATAGCGAATCATAATTTCTGAGTAATCCATCTTTACCCTCTTACTTTCTTTGTTTTCTCATATACTTGCTTAAAAATTGTTAAAAATTGTTCCACTTGACTCATGTCGTTATCATCATCAAGACTAACGCGAACTGCTGACTGGGCAGACTTCGTAGGAACTCCCATGGCAATCAATGTTCCTGCAGGCTTGCCTGCTTTAGAGGAACACGCGCTTGTGGTTGATATGTAAATGTCATGTTCTTCAAACGCGTGTACTATCACTTCGCCGCGGACACCTTTTATTCCGAAAGTTAAAATGGCTGGTGAAAATCTTTCATCCTTACCTGAAAAAATCATGATGTCATTATGTTGTGATAACTCATCAAAAATAATTTCCTTCATTTTGGAAACTTTGGGAAGTGAGGTTAACGATTTGTCAGTAAACAGTCGCAAAGCCTTTGCTGAAGCTGCTATTCCTGCGACATTCTCGGTTGTGGAGCGCAAATCATTTTCTTGGCCACCACCTGTAAGCAATGGATTGAGTTTTTTGCCTTCTTTAATATATAGGAAACCAACTCCCCGAACACCGTGAAACTTATGACTTGAAAAACTAGCAAAATCCACCCTGTCTGTTAAATAATCTTTTGTTGGTATTTTTCCTATAGCTTGTACCGCATCTACATGGAATGTAATGCTTGGTTTATCTTGCAAGAGTTGAGAGATTTCTTGAATAGGCTGAATAGAACCTATTTCATTATTAACAGCCATAACTGAGATAAGAGTCGTTTCAGGCCTGATAAGTTCAGCCAATTTCTCAACAGCAACAAAACCATTTGCATCAACTGGTGCATAGCTTAGTTCAAAACCATGCTGACTGAGCCATTTTGCTGATTCCTTGACAGCTGGATGTTCAATATCTGAAACAATAATATGGTTGCCATAAAGTTCTTTTTCAAAGGCAACACCCTTTAAAGCCCAATTATCGCTTTCTGTTCCACCTGACGTAAAAACAATCTCGTTACTCTTAACACCTAGTAATTCTGCAATTTGCTTGCGACTTGCCTCTAAAATACGAGAAGCCTTTGTTCCTAAATTATGCAAACTTGAAGGATTGCCAAATATTTTGCTAGAAACTTCTTGGTAGGTTCTCAAAACTTCCGCATAGGGAATTGTCGTTGCCGCGTTATCAAAGTAAATCATAATTTAAAAATTCTTTCTAAATACTAATAAAACATCCTTTATTATTCGGAGATTCAAATATCACTTTAGGATGTTCTTCTTGTATTCAATGTATTTATCCTGAATTATTTTACCATAAATCCATCACATCTACCACCATTCAATTTTCTTCATAGCAATATCAATGTAGTAAATTTATTTTGGAAAAAACAATTTATAGTGGAGATTTGAAGATCGGAATAAAACAAATAAAAAAAATCGCCTGCAAGCAAGCGACTAAAAAGGGTTTTGAAAAGGATAAGTAAAGTATACTAGAGTTTAGCTAA
>CAZPYI010000114.1:0-7984 GCA_964590305.1 uncultured Streptococcus sp. | reverse complement strand
TAGAACGTCTGACAGATGGTGGCATTTCAATTACTGGCAAAGATGGCAATCCTTCCACTAAGTATGTTGTTGAAGGACCTAAGCCAGAAGAGTTAACAGATGAGGAACTTCTGGGAAGCAACTCTGCGAAAGTTAATGACCCTGTTCGCATGTACCTCAAGGAGATTGGTGTAGTGCCACTCTTGACAGGTGAAGAAGAAAAAGCATTGGCTATTGCAGTTGATGAAGGCGATTTAGAAGCTAAGCCACGTTTAGCTGAAGCTAATCTACGTTTAGTTGTTTCCATTGCCAAACGTTATGTAGGGCGAGGTATGCAATTCCTTGATTTGATTCAAGAAGGAAATATGGGACTTATGAAAGCTGTAGACAAGTTTGACTACTCCAAAGGTTTCAAATTTTCAACTTATGCCACTTGGTGGATTCGTCAAGCTATTACACGCGCAATTGCTGACCAAGCACGAACGATTCGTATTCCTGTTCACATGGTAGAAACGATTAACAAGTTAGTGCGTGAGCAACGCAATCTCTTACAAGAACTTGGACAAGACCCTACTCCCGAGCAAATTGCTGAACGTATGGATATGACACCTGATAAAGTGCGTGAAATTCTAAAAATCGCACAAGAACCTGTTTCTTTAGAAACACCTATTGGTGAGGAAGATGATAGCCACCTAGGTGATTTCATTGAAGATGAAGTCATTGAAAATCCAGTAGATTACACAACTCGTGTCGTTTTACGCGAACAATTAAACGAAGTTTTAGATACACTGACTGACCGTGAAGAAAATGTCCTTCGTTTGCGTTTTGGCTTAGATGATGGTAAAATGCGTACACTAGAAGATGTTGGTAAAGTTTTCAATGTGACGCGTGAACGTATTCGTCAAATTGAAGCAAAAGCACTTCGCAAATTGCGTCATCCGAGCCGTAGCAAACAACTACGTGATTTTATTGAAGACTAAAGAGAGAGAACATTATGTCAGAAACAAAATATACATCAGAAGAAGTTGAAAAAATTAAAGACCGTATCCTTGAAGCTTTGGAAATGGTTATTGATCCGGAGTTAGGTATTGATATCGTAAATCTTGGACTTGTTTATGAAATTCGATTTGAGCAAGATGGAAAAACTGAAATTGACATGACTTTGACAACAATGGGATGCCCCTTAGCCGATTTACTGACCGACCAGATATATGATGTTATGAAAGAAGTTCCTGAAGTGACGGATACTGAAGTGAAATTAGTTTGGTACCCTGCGTGGACAGTTGAAAAGATGAGCCGTTATGCGCGCATAGCTCTGGGAATTCGATAAGAAGAGATTGCGATAATTACTTAAAATGGATTGAATTGAAGGAGTCCTTACATGATTTTGATTACAGGTGCGAATGGACAATTAGGAACTGAGTTACGTTACCTACTTGATGAGCGCGATGAGGAGTATGTTGCAGTAGATGTTGCGGAGATGGATATTACAGATGCAGTAAAAGTGGATGCTGTTTTTGCACAGGTAAAACCAACTTTAGTATATCATTGCGCGGCCTACACAGCAGTGGATGCTGCAGAGGATGAAGGTAAAGAGCTAGACTATGCTATTAATGTAATAGGTTCAGAAAATATTGCTAAAGCAGCTGCAAAATATGATTCAACTCTTGTTTACATTTCTACTGACTATGTATTTGATGGAAAGAAACCACTTGGACAAGAGTGGGAAGTTGATGACAAACCAGACCCTCAAACAGAATATGGTCGTACAAAACGTTTAGGTGAAGAAGCGATTGAAAAATATGCGGATAAATTTTATATTATTCGTACGGCTTGGGTGTTTGGAAACTTTGGAAAAAATTTTGTTTTCACTATGCAAAATCTGGCTAAGACACATGACACGCTCACTGTCGTTGACGATCAACACGGTCGCCCAACTTGGACGCGTACTTTAGCTGAATTTATGACTTACCTATCTGAAAATCAAAAAGAATTCGGATACTATCATTTGTCAAATGATGCCGATGAAGATGTTACGTGGTATGATTTTGCAGTCGAAATTTTGAAAGATACTGATGTAGTGGTTAAACCAGTTGACTCCAGCCAATTTCCTGCCAAAGCAAAACGTCCATTAAACTCAACAATGAGTCTGACAAAAGCTAAAGCAACAGGTTTCGTTATTCCGACTTGGCAAGAAGCACTTCAAGAATTTTATAAACAAGACATTAAGAAATAATCTTATCTAACTAAAATATAATAAAAGATGTTTGCGAAGTAAATGCAAACATCTTTTTTATTTTCCAAGACAGAACTGGCTAAAGAGCTGTGTAATAAGTTCGTCAGGTGCAGCATCGCCAATTATTTCACCAAGGATTTCCCATGTACGTGTCAGATCGACTTGCAATAGGTCAACTGGCATGCCCGATTCCAGACCGTCATTAACGGCTTGTAAGCTTTCAACAGCTTTTTCAATTAGCGAAATATGACGAGCATTTGAAAGGTAAGTGGCATCTTGTTCAACAATTCCAGCATTATCAAAGAAAAGTTTATTAATACGTTCTTCAATTTCATCAATATTTTGGTTTTCAAGAACTGATATACGGATAAAGCCAGCAGGAATCTCATCAACTTCAATAACCTCTGGTAAATCAGTCTTATTTAGCAAGATAATACGATTGCTAGTCTCACTAAGTTCAATTAATTTGCGGTCTTGATCAGTCAATTTTTCAGAGGCATTTAGAACCAGCAAAACTAAATCAGCCTCTTCAAGTGCTTTCTTAGAGCGCTCTACGCCAATCTTCTCAACGACATCATCGGTTTCACGAATACCGGCAGTGTCTACCAATTTCAAAGGAACGCCTTTAATGTTGATATATTCTTCAATAACATCCCGTGTCGTACCAGCAATGTCGGTGACAATAGCTTTATCCTCGCGTAATAGATTATTGAGCAAACTAGACTTACCAACATTTGGACGCCCAATTATAGCAGTTGACAGCCCTTCTCGCAGTATTTTTCCCCGACGTGCAGTGCTGAGTAGATTTTCTAAGAGCGTTTGAAATTCTTGTGTTTTTTCACTGATTATAGCAGTTGTCATTTCTTCAACATCATCATATTCAGGATAATCTATATTAACTTCTACTTGAGCAAGTGTGTTTAGAATTTCTTGTCGCGTATTGGTAATTAACTGAGAAAGAGAGCCATCCAATTGTTTGACAGCGATATTCATGGCTTTATCTGTCTTAGCACGGATAATATCCATTACAGCTTCGGCTTGAGTTAAATCAACACGACCGTTTAGAAAAGCACGTTTGGTAAATTCGCCAGGCTCTGCCATTCGGGCACCTTGACGAAGGGCTAATTGTAATATTTCATTAGTTACAGCGATGCCACCATGTGTGTTAATTTCAATAACATCCTCGCGAGTAAATGTTTTAGGAGCCAACATGACTCCAATCATAACTTCATCAAGAATGTCATTGTTTTGTGGATCAATAATATGACCGTAATTTAAGGTGTGAGAAGAGGCTATAGATAAATCTTTACCTCTATAAATTTTTTGAGCAATAGCTAATGCATCTGTACCAGACAGGCGAACTATTCCAATAGCGCCTTCACCGAGTGGTGTAGAAATAGCAGCAATTGTATCGAATTCTTTTGTAATCATGTTTTTATTGTAACGCAAAAGGAGATAAGTGGCAATTATTTTGAAATAGTCAGCGATGAAATTTATCCAAAATTTGTACTAAACATGATATAATAAAATGTATAAATGAGTCTTTTACTTCTTAAGGAGAAAAAATGGAAGAACTGAAAAAAATAGCAGGTATCACCGCAGCTCAATATGTAAAAAACGACATGGTTGTTGGACTAGGAACAGGTTCAACTGCTTATTATTTTGTAGAGGAAATTGGTCGCCGTGTTAATGAAGAAGGCCTTAATGTTATTGGTGTGACAACATCAAGTGCAACAACTGCACAAGCAAAAGGATTGGGAATTCCTCTCAAGTCAGTGGATGAAATCGATATTATTGATGTCACTGTTGATGGTGCAGATGAAGTTGATGAAAATTTCAATGGTATCAAAGGTGGAGGTGCAGCGCTTCTTATGGAAAAAATTGTTGCAACACCTACGAAAGAATATATTTGGGTTGTTGATGAAAGCAAAATGGTGAAAAATCTTGGAGCATTCAAGTTGCCTGTTGAAGTCGTTCAATATGGTGCGGATCGTCTTTTTCGTGTTTTTGCTTCCAAAGGATATCACCCATCTTTCCGTGAAAAAGATGGAAAACGTCTTATCACAGATATGAAAAATTACATTATTGATCTTGATTTAAAACTTATTGAAGATCCTATAATGTTTGCGAATATGCTAGATCATACTGTTGGAGTTGTGGAACACGGTCTCTTTAATGACATGGTCAATAAAGTCATTGTTGCTGGCAAAGATGGTGTAACAGTTTTAGAATCAGATAAATAAACTAGAAAGAAGTTAGATAGTATGTCAAAATTTAACCGTATTCATTTAATCGTTTTGGACTCTGTTGGTATTGGTGCTGCACCAGATGCAGATAAATTTTTCAATGGTAGCACACCTGATACACAATCAGACACTCTTGGACATATCTCAGCTACTGCTGGATTGTCTGTTCCAAATATGGAAAAAATTGGGCTTGGGAATATCCCACGTGAGGTTCCTTTGGTTACAGTAGCTGCAGAAGAAAAACCAACTGGTTATGCAACAAAATTGCAAGAAATTTCCCTCGGAAAAGATACAATGACAGGTCACTGGGAAATTATGGGACTAAATATCACTGAACCCTTTGATATATTTTGGGATGGTTTTCCAGAAGAAATTCTGGCAAAAATTGAAGCCTTTTCTGGGCGAAAAGTTATTCGTGAAGCTAACAAACCCTACTCAGGAACCAAGGTTATTGATGATTTTGGTGAGCGACAAATGCAAACGGGTGAGCTGATTGTATATACTTCTGCAGACCCAGTTTTACAAATTGCGGCACATGAAGATATTATTCCCTTAGAGGAGCTCTACAAGATTTGTGAATACGCGCGTTCAATTACGCTTGAACGCCCAAATCTTCTTGGACGGATTATAGCGCGTCCTTATGTTGGAGAAGTTGGAAATTTCACACGCACATCAAACCGTCATGACTATGCAGTTTCTCCCTTTGCTCCAACTGTTTTGGATAATCTAGCAAATGCTGGTATCTCGACATACGGTGTTGGAAAAATCAATGATATTTTCAATGGCTCTGGGATTACAAATGACATGGGACATAACAAGTCAAACATGCATGGTGTCGATACTCTTCTTAAAACGATGGGACTTTCCGATTTTACAAATGGCTTCTCTTTTACAAATTTAGTTGATTTTGATGCCATGTACGGGCACCGACGTGATGTGGAAGGCTATCGTGATTGTTTACAAGAATTTGATGCACGTATGCCAGAGATTTTGGCAGCTATGAGAGAAGATGATTTGCTGCTGATTACCGCTGACCATGGAAATGATCCAACTTATGCAGGTACAGATCATACACGTGAATATATCCCTCTTTTAGCTTACAGTCCCTCTTTCACAGCAAATGGAACAATTCCCAAAGGACATTTTGCAGATATTTCAGCAACAGTTGCAGAAAATTTTGGTGTTGATACAGCAATGGTAGGTAAATCCTTCCTAGAAAAATTAGTATAAGGGGTAGACAATGACTGAAGAATTAACATTACTTGAGAAAATTGAAGAAGCACGTCATTTTTTGAAATGGCGCGGTTGTGATGAGCCAGAATTTGGACTAATCTTGGGTTCTGGTTTGGGAGAACTAGCTGAAGAAATTACTAATTCTGTCACGATTCCTTATGAAACTATCCCACACTGGGGAAAATCAACAGTTGTTGGACATGCGGGTAAATTAGTTTATGGTGACCTTGGTGGGCATAAAGTAATGGCTCTTCAAGGGCGTTTCCATTTCTATGAAGGAAATGCAATGGATGTTGTGACTTTTCCAGTTCGTGTCATGAAAGCTCTAGGTTGTCAAGGACTTATTGTGACTAATGCTGCGGGAGGTGTTGGATTTGGTCCGGGGACTCTTATGGCAATATCAGATCACATTAACATGACTGGTCAAAATCCATTAATTGGTGAAAATCTAGATAGTTTTGGTCCGCGTTTTCCAGATTTATCAGATGCTTATACGGCTGAATATCGTAAAATTGCACACAAAGTTTCTAAAGAAATCGGTATTTCCTTGGACCAAGGTGTTTATCTAGGCGTTTCTGGTCCATGCTATGAAACTCCTGCAGAAATTCGTGCCTTCAAAACGATGGGGGCAGATGCAGTCGGCATGTCAACTGTTCCAGAAGTCATCGTTGCGGCACATTCAGGACTCAAAGTTCTTGGTATTTCAGCGATAACAAATTTTGCTGCAGGATTCCAATCCGAGCTCAATCATGAAGAAGTGGTTGCAGTTACACAGCAAATCAAAGAAGACTTTAAGACATTGATAAAATCAATTCTTGCCGCTCTATAAAATATCAGCTAATAGAAATGGACCTTAAAAGAAATAACTATGCGAATTCATTTTATTATTCATGAAGCCTTTGAAGCACCTGGAGTCTATTACGATTGGGCAATCAAAAAGGGACATGATGTGACAACTAGCAAACTGTATGATGGTGGTAAGTTACCAGAGAATGCAAAAAACTTAGATTTTCTAATTGTCATGGGAGGACCTCAGAGTCCTAGGACAAGCTTAGTTGATTGTCCTCATTTTGATGCGCAAGCTGAAATTGAACTAATAAGAGATTTTATTAGAAATAATAAACCTGTTATTGGTGTTTGCTTGGGAGCGCAACTATTAGGTGAGGCTTTTGGTGCGAAAGTTGAGAAAAGTCCAGAAAAAGAAATTGGAAATTTTCCTATTAAACTAACTCAGGCAGGTTTTAGTGATAAAAACATATCTCGTATTGGTGAAATCCTGACTGTTGGGCATTGGCATGGCGATATGCCAGGATTAACAGAGAGTTCTCAGGTTTTGGCTGAAAGCATAGGCTGTCCAAGACAAATTGTGAAATTTAGTAAGAAACATTATGGTTTTCAGTGTCATTTAGAATTCTCTAGAGAGCTAGTTGATGCACTTTTGGCAGAAGAAGAAAATTTTGAACAGCAAGCAAAAATTAATATCTACGTTCAGTCAGCAGATGTTATTCAAAAATATGATTATAGAGAAATGAATCGTAAGTTGGAAGGATTTTTAGACGCATTTCTTGGAGATTTTTGAAATTCGAGCAATTGAAAATCAATTATTAGTCGTTTCTAAGTTGGTTTTTATTCCAGAATTTTAAAAGATTACGAAATCAAATTATTATCAAAATAGAAATTGAGGAATTATTATGTCAATCCATATTAGTGCAGAAAAGGGGCAAATTGCAGATAAAATTTTATTACCAGGGGACCCTCTTCGAGCAAAATTTATAGCAGAAAATTTCTTAGAGGATGCCGTCTGCTTTAACGAAGTTAGAGGTATGCTTGGCTATACTGGAACCTATAAGGGTGAACGTATCAGTGTTATGGGGACAGGAATGGGAATGCCATCAATTTCAATCTATGTTAATGAATTGATAAGTTTTTATGGTGTCAAAAAACTTATTCGCGTTGGGACTGCGGGCTCATTGAATAAAGATGTACATGTCCGTGAACTTGTTCTGGCTCAAGCAGCGGCGACTACATCCAGCATGATAAAAAATGAATGGCCTCAGTATGATTTTCCACAAATTGCTGATTTTAATTTACTTGATAAGGCATTCCACATTGCAGGAGAATTGGGTCTAACAACACATGTGGGTAGTGTGCTTTCCACAGATACATTCTATTCTGATTTTGGTGATACTAATGTGAAACTTGGGACTCTAGGAGTTAAAGCAGTTGAGATGGAAGCTGCAGCCCTGTATTATCTATCCGCAAAATATGGTGTTCAAGCAGTTGGGATTAT
>CAZPYI010000113.1:0-8037 GCA_964590305.1 uncultured Streptococcus sp. | reverse complement strand
CTGTTTATCAGCGTATGGAAGGAGAGAGGCATTGGCGTTTTTCATGGCATAGCCCGTTTTCGCAAAACTTAACATTTCTGTATCGTTATGTTCATCTCCAAAAGCAATCAGGTCTTCTCTGGATTTATTGTTTATTTTTAATAAATAATTGAGAGCATAAGCTTTATTGATCCCTTTAGGTGAAAATTCAAGGATATTGAGTGGCCCCCCCCAAGAATCAATTTCTAAGCCGTTATTAAAATAGTCTCTCATATCCTTTGCAAGTGCATATTTATCTTCATGATGGGTTTGCATAAGCAAAGCATTAGGGTTTCGAGTAATCTTGTTGATATCTAATTTTATATCATCTGTGATAGAATCAAGACCAAAAAGTTGGGGATCTATACGATCGCGATTTTCCATAGTCACATAGAAATTTTTTCGATACTCACTAGCAATGAAATCTGCTTTGATGCTGTTTTTCATTTTTAAAATATCTAACAGATACTGCTTATCAAGAGTTACACTATGTTCCCATGACCATTTCTTTTCAGGCAGATGAGTCAGTGAACCGTTGAAAGAAATCATTGGAGTAGATAGTTCAAGTTGGCGGTAGTATTTTAGTGCCATCCGGTAAGGACGACCAGTTGCAATAACCACTTGGTGCCCTTTTTCTTGAACCTCTTTGATAGTTTTTACGGTATAGTCAGAGATGGTATTATCTTTATGAAGGAGTGTTCCATCTAAATCAAGTGCAATTATTTTTGTTGTCATAGTAACCATTATATCAAAATATCAAAAAAAATCGTGAGGTAAAATGAAAAAATATCAAGAGTAGCATTATTTATGTCTTAGAGTGAAGAAAATTTAGCTTTGAATGAATTTTGGTGATTTATTTTTACTATGATAATTCATTTTCAAAGAAATAATCTATTCAACTTTTCTTTATGCTAAGGTGGCATTAATTTTTGGCAGTGATGATTAACATTTGAGGCATTTATCAGGAAGAATAAAAAACTTTACCTACAAGACAGAGTCAATCGGCAAAGTTTTTTATTTTTTGATATAATTATTTGCTAAAGGAGGGAAAGTATGAAGAAAAAAATTTTGATGGTGCATTTATTTTTTGCCATAATTGCTTTTGCTATTAACTACTATAATTTGTCCGGACCAGATCTTATCTGGAATATGATTTTAGCTTTGATAGCATTAGATTTTTCCCTTGCCTCTTATTATTTTGATAATAAAAAAGGGAGAAAAATGCTGAAGTGGCTGGCAGCCTTACTGTGGCTTTTCTTTTATCCAAATACTTTTTATATGCTAACAGACATTGTTCATATGCATTTTACTAGTACTGTTTTGTGGGACAAGGCTAGCTTAATATTGTTTATGCTTTATGTTTCAAGCATCCTTTTTGGTGTTCTATGTGGGATTGAGAGTGTTAAAAATATTGTGCTTGCCTTCAAAATCACTAATTACAATTTGCGACTTAGTCTGATATTGCTGCTATCTTTTGTTTCAAGTTTTGCAATCCATATAGGACGCTATGCAAGACTTAATTCATGGGATATTTTTACGCGACCACTAACTGTTGTAAATGAAATTTTAGATGTTGTAACTTGGGATGCTGCTCATTTTATTTTAGGCTTTGCATTCATTCAAATATTATGTCTTGTTTTTCTTGATCGTGAAACTTCAAAATAAATGCATTGAAAAGTGAACGTTTTTTTGGTAATATTAATATGACGTTCGGAAATAAAACAAAAAGTGAACGCTATTAACCAAAAAAAGGAGAAATTAGGTTATAATGGAAAAGTTTTTTAAGTTGAAGGAACATGGCACTGATGTCCGTACAGAAGTGACCGCTGGTTTAACAACCTTCTTTGCAATGTCTTATATTTTATTTGTCAATCCTGCGATGTTGGCACAGACAGGAATGCCTGCTCAAGGTGTTTTTCTCGCAACAATTATTGGTGCTGTAGTTGGTACCTTGATGATGGCGTTTTATGCTAATCTACCCTATGCGCAAGCACCGGGAATGGGACTCAATGCCTTCTTCACTTATACAGTTGTTTTCTCTTTGGGTTATACATGGCAAGAAGCACTTGCAATGGTTTTCATCTGTGGTATTATTTCTTTGATTATCACATTGACCAAAGTTCGTAAAATGATTATTGAGTCTATTCCAACAACATTGAGATCAGCAATTTCTGCAGGTATTGGAATCTTTCTTGCGTATGTTGGAATCAAAAATGCTGGTTTTTTGAAGTTTTCTATTGATCCAGGGACCTATTCAGTATCTGGCGATGGTGCTGCAAAAGGGTTAGCATCGATTACAGCAGATGCATCTGCAACGCCAGGACTTGTAACTTTTAATTCACCAACTGTAATTCTTGCCTTAATTGGTTTAGCGGTAACAATTTTCTTTATTGTTAAAGGAATCCGAGGTGGAGTTATCCTCTCAATTGCTGCAACAACAATTATTGGTATTTTTATGGGTGTTGTAGATTTAGGTGGAATTAACTGGGCAGCTACAAACCTATCGGCTTCATTTAATGATTTAAAATTGGTGTTTGGTGCAGCCCTTGGGAATGAAGGCTTAGGATCGCTCTTTTCGGATGCATCTCGTCTACCAGGTGTATTTATGGCTATACTTGCTTTTTCATTAACAGATATTTTTGATACCATTGGAACACTCATTGGAACTGGTGAAAAGGTTGGTATTATTGCAACGACTGGTGAGAATAACGAATCTAAAGCTCTTGATCGCGCTCTTTATTCAGATTTAGTAGCAACTACAGTAGGTGCTGTTGCTGGTACATCTAATGTTACGACGTATGTTGAGTCAGCAGCGGGTATCGGTGCTGGAGGGCGAACAGGTTTAACGGCTCTTGTAGTAGCAGTCCTTTTTGCAATATCAAGTTTCTTTAGTCCCCTTGTTTCAATTGTACCAGGTCAAGCAACTGCTCCAATTTTGATTATTGTTGGTGTCATGATGCTTTCTAATCTAAAAAATATCAAATGGGATGATATGGCTGAGGCTATCCCAGCGTTCTTTACTTCAATTTTTATGGGCTTTACATATAGTATCACTTATGGTATTGCTGCTGGCTTTATCACATATACTTTGGTAAAAGTGATTAAAGGTCAAGCAAAAGAAGTTCATGGCATTCTCTGGATTTTGGATATTTTGTTTATTTTGAACTTTATCAGTTTAGCAATTTTATAACATTATAAGTTGATTTTAGCTAGGGGTATAACTCCTAGCTTTTTAATTTACTTAATCTATATGAGGATAGCACTTGGAAGTGTGGATTATTTTTGATATAATATTGTTATGTTTTATAGTAAAAATGAAGATGAACTAATCAATATAGGTCATCAGATTTCTCGTAAGTTGCAAGCAGGAGATATTCTTGTTTTAACAGGAGAGCTTGGTGCAGGGAAAACAACTTTGACAAAAGGAATTGCTAAAGGTTTAGGAATTCACCAGATGGTTAAGAGTCCTACCTACACTATTGTACGTGAATATGAAGGCAATCTACCCTTATATCATTTAGATGTCTATCGTATTGGTAATGATCCTGACTCTATTGATTTAGATGAATTTTTGTATGGTAAGGGTGTCACTGTTATTGAATGGGGAGAACTTCTAGGTGATGATATTCTAGATGACTATTTGGAGATTACTATTTCAAAAAAAGATGATGGGCGTGAGCTAACTCTAAAAAGTCATGGGAGCCGTTCTGAGCAAATCATTTTGGAGTTGACTTAATGAGTCAAGCGAAAGAAGTTATCATTTGTGAGGCAAATGTAGCTGATGCAGAGAGGGTATTATCTACACTAAACACTATTCTTAGAGAAACTGACTATATTATCGAGTCACAACCGTTGTCATTGGATGATATGGTTTCTTTCATTGCTGATAGACAAAATAGACCTAATGAGCTTTGTCTTATTGCAAAGATTGACTCAGAAGTGATTGGTATCCTCAACATTGCAAGTTCTACGCTCTATCAGATGGATCATATTGGAGATCTTTTTATTGCAATCAAAGAAAGGTATGTTGTAAATGGTTTGGGTCAGGCTATGGTTGATATGGCAATTGACTGGTCTAAACAGAGTGATATCATTAGACGTTTAGAACTGACCGTCCAAAAACGAAACAAACGAGCAATTCATGTTTACGAGAAATTTGGTTTTGAAATTGAGGGCACTAAAGAACGTGGTATAAAAACAAAGAATGGAGAATTTCTAGATCTTTACTTGATGAGTAAAATGATAGATTAACATACGAAATGAAACTTGGAAAAAAAATCTTACTGATGTTGGGAGCTATCTTCTTGACAACTCTTGTTGCCTTAGGTGTTTATATTACAACAGCCTATACTTTCTCAACAGGTGAGCTTGCAAAAACTTTTAAAGATTATGATACGTCATCTTCAGAAAGTCACGCAATTGAACAGACAGAACCTTTCTCTATTCTTTTGATGGGAGTAGATACTGGAAGTAGCGAACGGACTTCAACTTGGGAAGGCAATAGCGACTCAATGATTTTAGTTACCGTTAATCCAAAAACAAAGACAACGACTATGACTAGTTTAGAACGAGATATTCTGATTGCTCTATCTGGTCCAGCGGACAACACCATGACAGGAGTAGAAGCTAAATTAAATGCAGCTTATGCAGCTGGTGGTGCACAGATGGCTATCATGACAGTTCAAGATTTATTAAATATCACTGTTGATAAGTACGTTCAAATAAACATGCAAGGTTTAGTTGACTTGGTCAATGCTGTAGGAGGCATTACAGTAACGAATAATTTTGATTTCCCAATTTCTATCTCAGCTAACGAACCAGAGTATACAGCAACTGTGGAACCAGGAACACACGCGATTAACGGAGAACAGGCTCTTGTTTTTGCTCGTATGCGTTATGATGATCCAGAAGGAGACTATGGACGCCAAGAACGTCAAAGAGAGGTCATCCAAAAAGTACTTGAGAAAATCTTAGCACTAGATAGTATTAGTTCTTATAAGAATATTCTCTCTGCTGTCAGCAATAATATGCAAACTAATATTGAGATTTCATCAAGTACTATACCAAGTCTTCTAGGTTATGCAGACTCACTTAAAAACATTGAAAATTACCAGTTAAAGGGAGAAGATGCAACTATTAATGAAACATCTTATCAAATAGTGACTTCAGATCATTTGTTGGAAATTCAAAATACGATTAAGGCACAATTAGGACTTGAAACAAGTACGGAATTGGTGACTACGGCATCTCTTTATGAAAATCTTTATGGCTCAAGTACAGGTTATGATAGTGGTTTAGACTATAATACCTATTCGACTGATAGCGGTTATTACGATACGGGTAATTATTATGCGCCAACTCAGTGAGCGGTTTAAATGATACTAATATACAAAAAAACTAGCTACGGCTAGTTTTTTTGTATATTAGTATCAGAAATTTGATATTTTGCTAAAGTATGATTAATTTCAGTCATATGCGCTTGTTTTTCTTTGTCGAAAACACGGAATTTATAGGTTAAATCTTGACTGATATTTTGCATGTTTTCTCGTTGTTCTTTGATAATTGATAGGTTAGTTTGAATCTTGTCCAAATCAATTTTTGCGGCTTCAATTGAAGACTTGGCAGAAATGAAATCTTCTTTGATTACCTCACGATTTTTATATATTTTGTAGCTAGCATAGCCGACTAGTCCAAGAGCAATTAGTCTTCCAATTTTCATTTGCTTACCTCACTTGCAATTTGATTAGCTAGTATTTTAAGAGCATCAAAGTCTGGTTCATGATTTGTATAACGGATTGTAATGCCATCGGTTTTATCATAACGTGGCACTAAATGAACGTGGGCGTGAAAAACAGTTTGCCCAGCAATTTCTTCGTTATTATTAATAATATTCATACCAACAGCTCCAGTTGCTTTTTTTACAGCACGAGCTAGTTTTGGTAGACGTGTAAAAAGTGTCGAAGCATCCATTTCATTCATTTCAAGGACATTACGAATATGATTTTTAGGAACTAGAAGGGTATGCCCTTTAGTTGTTTGCGAAATATCTAAGAATGCCAGGACTTGCTCATCTTCGTAGACCTTTGAAGATGGGATTTCACCTGCTATAATCTGACAAAAAATACAATTTTCCATTAAATTCAACTTTCTTCTTGCGATTTTGTTATAATAATTAGTATAAGTATATCAAAGATAGTGAGAAATAGCATGTTAAAACTCGAAAATGTGGTAGGTGGATACGTTAATATTCCCGTTCTTAAGGATATTTCTTTTGAGGTCGCCGATGGTGAATTGGTGGGATTAATTGGTCTCAATGGAGCTGGGAAATCAACTACAATTAATGAAATCATGGGCTTGTTAACGCCTTATGAGGGAAGTATTTCAGTTGATGGGTTGACTTTGGCTCAAAACCAATCAGAATATCGGAAAAAAATTGGCTTTATCCCAGAAACTCCCAGTCTTTATGAAGAGCTAACGTTAAAAGAACATATTGAAACTGTGGCTATGGCATATGATATTGATGAAAAGTTAGCGATGGAACGAGCAAATAATTTCTTAGAGCGCTTTCGATTATCAGATAAGTTAGAATGGTTTCCCATAAATTTTTCAAAGGGAATGAAACAAAAAGTCATGATTATTTGTGCTTTCATTGTTGACCCAAGCCTTTTCATTGTGGATGAACCTTTTTTAGGATTAGATCCGTTAGCTATTGCTGATTTGACTGATTTATTGGCTAAGGAACGAGCAAATGGAAAATCTATTCTTATGAGTACACATGTGCTTGATTCGGCAGAGAAGATGTGTGATCGTTTCGTTATTTTACATCAGGGTCAGGTACGTGCAACTGGGACTCTGGAGGACTTGCGTCTAGAATTTGGTGATCAGACAGCTAGTCTCAATGACATTTACATGTCTTTGACGAGAGAGGGATGAATTTATGGTTGGACTTTTTAAAAAACGTCGTACCACTTTTATATCCCAGTGTCTACGTTATCTGCGTTATGTACTAAATGATCATTTTGTCTTAGTCTTGATATTTTTGATGGGATTCTTGATGGTACAGTACAGTCAGCTTTTGGAGAATTTTCCTGTCAATCATCTTCCAATTATTCTGATTTTGGGTATTCTCGTTGTATTGTTACTTAGTTTAGGGAAGATAGCAACTTACATAGAACCTGCCGATAAGCAATTTCTTTTGACAAAGGAGAAGGAAGTTTCTTATTGGATACGTCAATCAACGAGGAACTCCTTTGTTCAATGGGCAATTTTTCAGACTTTCATATTGGTCCTTTTAGCACCTGTATTTTTCAAACTTGGCTGTGGGTTGATTGCTTTCATTAGCTTTGTTATTGTCCTAATTATCATAAAATGGTTTGTCATGCAACAAAAAGCAAAATTATTTTTTGATCGAGGAAGTCTTTCTTGGAGTCGTTCAATTTCTTACGAAATTGCTAGAAAACAGTCTATCTTGAAATTTTTCTCACTTTTTACTAATGTTAAAGGGGTTTCAACGAGCGTTAAGCGTCGGAAATACCTGGATACTGTCCTTAAGGTAGTTAAAAAAAATCATGGGCAGACTTGGGAAAATTTATATTTACGTGCCTTTTTGCGAAGTTCAGACTATTTTGCTTTGACACTTCGCTTATTTCTATTGAGCATAATGTCCTTATTATTGATTTCGAATCACTTAATAGCAGTGGGTCTAGTATCGCTATTAAATTATCTGTTATTTTTCCAATTGATAGCCCTTCATCATCATTTTGATTATCAATATATGGCTAATTTTTATCCGATATCAAAGGATATGAAAAGTAAAAACCTGATTCAACTTTTGAAGAAAATTGCCTATATTATAGTGATTTTAGAACTTCTTTTCACTTTCTCAATAACAGGTGCGGTATTGTTAGTAGTAGTTAACGTAATTATTACAGAATTATATCTTCCATATAAAATCAAGAAGATGATTGACTAAGAAAGGTAAAAAAAGTAAAATGGTTGTAAATGCTTTATGAAGAAAGG
>CAZPYI010000112.1:0-8214 GCA_964590305.1 uncultured Streptococcus sp. | reverse complement strand
AAATTCCTTCTCCACATCCTTCGTGATTTGAGAAATCAGCTTATAATCCTCTTTAAACGCCTTAATAATATTCTGGTTTTCTATTGTTGACACAAAAGGTTTGCGCTTCCCTGCCCGAATTTGGTCAATCATCACAGACAAGTGCATAAACAATCCAATTCTCTGGTCCTCTGACAAGCTATATATCAATTCTAGACGATTGAGAATATCTGGTAAGACACTCTTAATTTTTTCAATTGGTGTATAGGTCAAATCATTTGTCAAACTTTCGTAAATCAAATTAAAATCTACTTTCCCCGACCCTATAGGAGAAAAAGTCAAAATATTATCTAAATCCAAAAGAGGATAATCAAATACCTTACTTAGAGAAATAAACGGAATTCCTAACATCCTAGGATCATAAGTGCCCACAAAACAGTGGATATCATAAGCCTTCTTTAAAGAAAAAACTTCTTCAAACAGTTCCTTCCAATCAGAGATTGCAAGTGGTACCACCTTATAACCTAGTCTAGAATGCTTTTCTATCAGATTCTTCATCTGCATAGCACCACCTTCGCCCGTATGGCAAAGGGTAATGATGATTTTTTCTTTGAATTCATGACTTGTATACCGCTGCCAATCCAATGAAATATCATGGAAAACAGAATCAATATCAGACCCCATCTGACTTTTTCGAGCTGCTTCCACACCTAATAGAGTGATTGGAATTTCAATGCTTCGAATTTTTATCTGTAGGTCTAAAGCTAGCTTATCAATAATAGTCTTTATAGAGCCCATATCATAGATGACGATAACTCCTTTACCTTGATGATAATTCGATATTAAATTTTTTATTTCCTCATATGCTATTTCGTAAGAATCTGTTAAGGCTAAATCATAGGAAAAAATATTATTCGCCTGGGTGAGATTGCGTGCTGTCTCAGCCAATGAACTCGCTGCTTGTTTCCCATGCAAAATGTAGACGATGATTGGCTTAGAAAAAACAGATACCTTTGGAAATTTAATAAAAAACATAGTGATAAAGACGATTTCCTCAATAGACAATTCCAACTGGTATGTTGTATTGAGTTCATTCGACAGTTCACTTGCTATTCCATATTGATCCGGGTAATCTCGAATAATCTTGACAATATTATCATTATTAATCCTCTTTTGTCTTGTTTGACTTTTATGTAAGAGTGAATTGAGATGAAGACAGAGACTGTAAAATGAATTACGATCCATCTTAATCTGTGAATTCTTTTCATGTTTTTTATAAATTTTTGTAACTAGATCAATCAGTTGTTTCGGTATAATTTTTTCTAATTCAACTAAGTTAGGCTCTTCTCTTTGGCCAAAATATTGATAATGCTGAAATAAATCCTGTATATAATCGCTAACAGTCTCTGAAAACTCACCCCGCTCACTCTGATTTTGGCTTAAATAAGTTTGATATCTTTCTTCTATCAGTTGATAGAGATCTTGTTCTTCCAAATTCTCTCCTGCTTTTTCAATAGGAAAGTACATTAGGCTATTCTTATGTTCGATAATCTCTAATATATTTCTTCGATAAGATCGTTCTCGAATCATTTGATTACTATGGTCAATAGTAACATCATCAACAGTAACTTGAATAGGACTGTCGCTATCAACAACCCGAATATAAGCCTTAGCACAACTCGTCTTGATAACATAGCGTAAATCCTGTAAGTTTAAGGGATAGTTAGCTGATAGAAGACTAGTCAATGCTTGAGCTGAAAGTTGGATTTTCCGCTGTGAGTAATTAGCTTCTTTAGTCAACATCCAGCTGATTAATTGATACTTTTCCTCGATAGGACGTTCCTCAAGAGATGGCAAATCAATCACCATATGATCAACATTTATAAATTCTTGCTTTTCATTATTAGAAGTTCCCATGATAACACGGAGATTCTGACAATCTAGCCAGTATTGACCATCTTCTGAATAGAGCCTTTTAGTTTCAAGAAAACTAATCAGTCGTGACCTCTCCTTAACGGCGAGCATATCAATATGATTAATAAAGAGAAGTCCACCATTCGCATGGAAAAAAACCGAGTCTTTCAATTCTGATCCACCAAATAACAATTCACAGAGAGATTGATAGTCCTTACTATAATGAGAACAATTGACTTCAATATAAGGTGCTTGATCAGAAATAATCGCATTTCCTTGAGCAAATTGATAAATTGAACGAGCAAATGCAGATTTCCCAGTTCCAATCTCTGAGCAGATCAGTATTGAAAGATTCTCTTGAGGATATAGCATAGCTGCCTTAGCCAACTGGATAGATTTAGCCAGACTTCCTTTATCTCCAATAATGACAGGAAATTTTTTCTTAGTATCTTCTTCATTTGACAAATAGTAACATACAGGTCTAGTCAGTGTCTTCTTCAGTTTATGCTCTTTTACTAACTGATTCAAGATACTAGAAGCGTTGCTACGATGAAGATTAAAAACTTCTGCGACTTCAAGTGTCGTAAATGACTCGGTGCCACTACTACACAGTTTTTGAACAACGTACTCATATACCTTTTCTTTATTGCTTTTCATTGATTTATCCTAGTCTGAATTTATGTTTAACTCAATTATACACTAAGCAAAAATCATTTCAACAATAAATGTGAAGCGGTTTCATTTTTGAGTTCTATTCCTGAATATCAACAAATTAGCTCAATAATACTATTGGTGGCAAACTTTGGTATATGATGATTTAAAAAACATCTGAAGCACTATATTCTATTTGTAGTCTGGAAATATTTACTAGTAACTTTAACTGTCTTTTCTAGATTATTTTTTCTGTACAACTTAAAGAAGCCATTCACAATCATTTTACTTTTATTAAAAAATAGTACTAATAAATTTTCATAAATCAACTGTACCTACTTATTAGAAGTAATATAGCTTGTATAAAAACGATATTCTCCATCACTGTTTACATTTGTAAACAAATAAATTTACATTTATTTTCCTTATTGATATACTTGCTCTTGTAAATAAAATGGTAAGAGTTACTGATAAATATTGGTCTTCTCTTGGAATTTTCTTCAAGAAAATTCGAGACTATCCAACGCTATCTAAACAATTCGAAAGCTGTGAGCTTAAGGCAGATAATTGAAGAATAGTAATATTTGTTAGTTTTTCCACCTCTCCAAGCGGAACTTTAAAGAACATTCGTGAGTCAGAATTTGTGTACTTCACCCATTTATTCAATCAATAGTAATAGAAAAGGAAGTGTAATTATGCTCATACGTAATAATTTTGTCAAGAAAATTGATGAGACAGATGGAATAGAATTTGGAATTTACTCTCTTGGAGATTTAATGACCAATCCACATAACAATCAAATCTTATCTGAAAAACAAAGAATTCATGAGTTTATAGAAATAGCTAAGATGGCTGAACAAGCGGGAATTGATGTTTTTGATCTAGGGGAAAGTCATCAGGAGTATTTTGTTTCTCAAGCTCAAAGTGTCATTCTATCGGCCATTGCTCAAGCTACAAATAAAATAAAAATAAGCTCTGCCGCTTCTTTAGTCAGCGTTCATGATCCTGTTAAACTGTTTGAAGATTTTGCTACACTTGATTTATTAAGTGATGGGCGGATTGAACTTGTCGGAGGACGTGCCTCCAGATTAGGAGCCTTAGAACTTTTTGGAGTGGATCTTCAAAACTACGAGGAGATTTTTGATGAAAAATTTGCATTGTTGCAATTACTCAATCGTGAAGAATACGTCACATGGTCAGGGAAATTCCGAGCTCCCTTGGACAATGCTCATATTCTCCCACGACCAGAAAAAGGGCATTTGCAAATATGGAGAGCGGTTGGAGGACCTGCTGCTAGTGCAATCGCTGCAGGATCAACAGGAACACCAATGGTGCTAGCTCATTTGAGTGGTCCAGCAACTTACTATAAACAAACAATTGATCGTTATAAACAAGCTGCTCAAGAAAATGGTTATGACCCTAATACGTTACCTATAACAACAGGGGGATTCTTTTACACTGCTGAGACGACAAAACAAGCTTTGCAAGAATACTACCCACACATTTCTTCAGGATTTAAGCTTTCTAATGGACAGGATTTTCCAAAACAAGCTTTTGCTCAAGCAATCGATCCTAGAAGTATTATTAACGTAGGAGAACCAGAGTTCCTCATTGAAAAACTTGTTTATCAACATGAACAGTTAGGAATGCAACGTTATATGGCTCAATTGGATTTTGGGGGAGTTTCAATTGATAAAATCAAAAAGAATATTGATATCATTGGGACAAAAATATTACCAGAAGTGAAGAAAAGGACAAAAAAATAGAAATGAAATACCTTTTATTAAATGGATCAATTGTCGGTCATAAAACAAGAAATGTATTAGATGAATTGAATCTTCAACTACAAAAACAAATGTCGGAATCTGATTCAATTAAACTTATTGATTTAAAAGATAAAAAAATAGCATTTAGTGATGGACGAAATTGGCAAGATAACAGTGGGGATACACTTGAGGTTCTTGCAGATATTATGGAGGCCGAAGTGTTAGTGCTGGGTGTTCCAACCTATCAAGCTTCTATCCCAGCACCCCTTAAAAATATTTTTGACTTACTCCCTGAAGGCGCTTTTTATCATAAAACTGTAGCTTTTATAGTAACTGCAGGTTCTCAAAAACACTATTTGGTCATGGAATATCAACTAAAACCAATCTTAAATTTTATGAAAGCAAACGTCCTTACTAACTATGTATTTGCTGATGACTCTGATTTCAATGGTTCCGAATTATCCAGTGATGATATATCGATGAGGTTGGTTCGGTACGCAGAGGATATAAAAATAACTGCAGAGTCTTATAAAAAACAACTTGACATTCAAGACGCACTTTACGACTTTTAAATGCAGTTGTTGGGAAATTAAAACTATTTCTCAATCATCTATAATATCATGAAACTAAGAAAGCTTATCATAAAGATAAGTTTTTTGATTACAAATCCAATTTCTGAGGAGAATTAACTTGATATTTTACTAAAATGTTTGGCTCATCTACTAAATGTTCATATAGAAATTGAAATGGCTTGCACACATTCAAAAAATTCTAAGAATCCCTTCTTTATTTTATGAAATGTCATTTCTCAAATGAGGTTAGTCAGTTTGATATGGCTTAGAAAAACTTGATCATCATCTTATCTTTGAATTAGACAAACAAGTTATACCCCAAAATAGCCCTACCTTGTCGATTAACAAATACTTAATTAGTTCTAGCAATTCTAAATTTAAAAAGACTTCTAGTAAATTATATAGTATAATTGTTTTTAGACATGGAAAATGTCACGCACATATAGACTATGCTTGTAGAAATAAGAGTCCCATTGAAAGTCATGATAAATAGCTAGGACATGTAGGCATTAGCCCTACGCTCAAAGTGCACACTCATGCGATAGACAAATTAGGACAACATCGCATTGACAAACTAAAAATTTGCACTTTAATCACTACCATCACTCGATAAAAATTATATAGACAGCGTACAAACGTTGATATGAAAGGAATCTAAAAATCTTATGATGAATATGCAAGAGTCAATTGCCAGCTCTTTTAAGCCATATATCATCCCAAACACCTCTATAACAGCTTTTTAAAAGCCATAAAAAGCTGAACAAACCTGTAAAATGCTCAAAAATGGGCAGCAATTGGGCAGTAAGATTAGCATCTTGAAGACACAAAAACACCACTCATTCTTGAGTGGTGTTAATATTTTTAATCATATACAGGTACACGTAGCCTTTGAAAACAGCTTTAGTTAAATGTTATTTTATAAAATCAACTATTAAAAATAATAGAGTTAACTTTTTCTTTGCAAACGATTGCAATTAGCTGTATAATTATTTTATTAAAAAAAAAGAGGAAATATATATGGTTAAAGTTGCTATTGTTACTGGTGCAGGTCAAGGAATTGGACATGCTATTGCTCAACGCCTTCATAAAGATGGTTTTAAAATCGGTATCATTGATTATAATTCTGAAACAGCCAATGCTGCTGTTGCAAAATTCCCAGATGGTGATGCTTTTGCTGCTGTTGCAGATGTTTCAAAACGTAACCAGATCTTCGATGCCTTCGACAAAATTGTTGGGCATTTTGGAGATTTACATGTTGTCGTCAATAATGCTGGTGTTGCTCCTACAACTCCCCTTGATACCATTACGGAGGAACAATTCATCAATACATTCTCTATCAATGTCGGTGGTACAATTTGGGGTAGCCAAGCAGCACATAAATACTTTAAAGAATTTGGTCATGGTGGTAAAATAATTAATGCTGCTTCACAAGCAGGTGTTTTAGGAAACCCTAACCTTACTATCTATGGTGGAACAAAATTCGCTATTCGTGGGATCACACAGACCTTAGCTAGAGATTTGGCTGAAGAAGGTATTACTGTTACAGCTTATGCACCTGGTATCGTTAAAACACCAATGATGTTCGATATCGCTCATCAAGTAGGAAAAAATGCAGGTAAAGACGATGAGTGGGGTATGCAAACATTTGCCAAAGATATTGCCCTTAAACGTCTTTCTGAACCAGAAGATGTTGCTAATGCCGTAGCATTCTTAGCAGGTCCTGACTCAAATTATGTTACTGGACAAACACTAGTAGTTGACGGTGGTATGGTTTTCCACTAAAATCTTAACAATATTTGTATTTAACTGCACTTCTATTTTTTTAGAAGTGTTTTTTTGTTTTTTCCAATTTGCAGTGTCAAATACACCGTTACCTAGATAAAAAATATTACTGTTAAATTTTCTTTTAGGTTTTAAGAGTACTGGATTTTGAGTGCTACCAAGCACTTTTTAAACTTAACAAACCCTGATTTAACAGGGTTTGGGTTTTGGAAATTAACTTAAAAAACAAGTAATTTTGAGATTTTAGTGATTTTGGAGTGACTAAATATTTTGATATTATTAATCAAAGAGTTTTCCTATCTCTTCTATAAGTGCAAATAATAATCCACTAAAAGGAAATAGTAACCACCAATATGAACGAAATAAGTCTAAAAGTTTATCAAACCGTTCTTCCTTTTTCTCATCCGCCATATTTTGAAACTCATCATACTTGAAACTTTCAACACCCCAAGTATCTTCAAAATTTTTCCCAAAGAGTAGAAATTCTGTTGTTACACCAAAAACTTCAGCAATTTGCTCAATCTTAGCTAAATCAGGTGTTACTTCTCCTCTTTCCCATTTAGATATTGCTTGTCTACTTATAAAAAGTTTCTCCGCAAGTTCATCTTGAGAAAAATGTTTTTCTTTTCTTAATTTTGCGAGTTGTTGTGAGAAAATTAGCTTCATTTGGTACCTTTCTTTACTACTATCTATGATGGATAAATAATAACATTTAATGCTTTATTGTTAAAGAACTTAATAATTGCAATGTGCAATTATAAGTAGCAAGCCAAAACTATTAATTGCAAACACGAATTAATTATTTATAAACTAATTCAAATTCCTCACAGACAACTTCTATGTCTTCTTGAAAGTCTTGATTAATGTTTTTCAGCTCATTAGTAAAGAATGTTTTATGTGACTCTCTCCAATAATCTAGTGAACTATCCCCTTCACCTTCTTTATATGCATGTTCACTACTAACTTGGTTAAATGGAATAACATATACTTTAGTCGTTTTTGTGATACAAAGTGGATTATTCTGTGAGTCTAATATGATATTATAGCCTCCAACTTTTGGAAGATCCTCTTGATCAATGCCGTAAAAAACTTGTGCACTTGCAGTTGCAGTTTTCTTTCTCTCAACCACTAATCCACCTAACAAATCTGCATCAAAACCAAATTGCCAAGCATCATAGTGATTATTATTTATGTTTTTTTCAGACTTAAACTTTTGCCAGTATTCTTCAACTTTACTATTTTCCACAATTCCCTCCTATAGCTTAATCGATAGATTAGCTATATAATCTGAGCCAAACTGAGTTAAGCGATTTCTACTATCTTTTGATTCATAAAAGTCAATCATAGCAAAGCCATTTCTCAATTGACCTTGAATTTGTTCTTCCAAAGTATGGCTGAATTCATATCCATATTCTGGATCAATTATTAGTTGACCTTTTTCTTCTAAAAGTCTTGAGTTGAAAGGAAGGCTATATTTTAATAATAATTCCTTCTCAGGTTGATCCCAAACCTCATCTCCGTCATACATATAAATCCACGGATTCATATAT
>CAZPYI010000111.1:0-8221 GCA_964590305.1 uncultured Streptococcus sp. | reverse complement strand
GTCTACTAAAAATGGCAATAAAGCCGATCAAACATTCAGCTTTAAAAGATCTTTTCCTATGTTTGTTTTGTTTTTTCTTCTGGCTTCTGTTTGTACAACATTATTCACTGCTTTTGGATTTAATCCCTCTCTTTTTACTAGTTTGAAATTCCTATCTAAATTTTTTATTGTCATGGCTATGGGAGCTATTGGGCTCAACACAAATCTTGGAAAATTAATAAAAAATGGCGGACAAGCCATCCTTCTAGGTGCTTCTTGTTGGCTTGCAATCATCTTAGTAAGCCTTCTTATGCAAGCATTTTTAGGAACTTTGTAAAATCAAAAACAAAAGGATTTAAATTATTAAGGAAGCTATCTCAAATAATTGAATTCGGTTTCAAAAGTGCTATAATGATGGTGTACGTTAAGTAAAAGAGCACTGGTTCTTTTTGCAAACAAAGGAGGAAGCTTTTATGGCTTATAAAACAATTTATCCCTACACCAATGAAATTCTTAAAGAATTTGATAATGCAAGTGATGCTGATTTAGAAAATGCATTGGCAACCGGTCATTCATTGTATAAGGAATGGCGCGTAGAAAATGATTTAGATGCACGAAAAGTGCAATTGCATAAGATTGCTGATATTCTTCGACGTGACCGCGATAAATACGCTGAAGTTATGACCAAAGATATGGGTAAACTCTTCACAGAAGCACAAGGAGAAGTTGACCTCTGTGCTGAGATTGCAGATTATTATGCAGACAAAGCAGAAGATTTTCTTAAACCAACACCACTTGAAGACATAAATGGTCAAGCCTATTACATCAAACAAGCTACAGGTGTTTTGGTAGCAGTTGAGCCTTGGAATTTTCCACTTTATCAAATTATGCGTGTTTTTGCGCCAAACTTCATGATTGGAAATCCAATGATTTTGAAACACGCTTCCATTTGTCCAGCATCGGCACAAGCCTTTGACGACTTGGTTATAGAAGCTGGTGCACCTGTAGGAGCATTTAAAAATCTCTTCTTAAGTTATTCTCAAGTATCAAAAGCAATTGCTGATCCTCGCGTTGTTGGGGTTTGTTTGACAGGTTCTGAACGTGGTGGTGCATCAATTGCAGCAGAAGCGGGAGCAAATCTGAAAAAATCTTCTATGGAACTTGGCGGGAATGATGCCTTCATTATTCTTGATGATGCTGATTTTGACCTTCTAAAAGAAACTGTTTTCTTTGCACGACTATATAATGCTGGTCAAGTTTGTACCTCTTCAAAACGATTTATCGTTATGGCTGATAAATACGACCAATTTCTTGAAATTCTAGTTGATGCCTTTAAGTCTGCTAAATGGGGTGATCCTATGGATCCAAGCACTACCTTAGCACCGCTTTCTTCTGCAGGTGCCAAACAAGAAATACTTGACCAAATTAAACTAGCAGTAGATAATGGTGCACAAGTTGCTTATGGAAACGAGCTAATTGACCATCTAGGTAACTTTATAAAACCAACTATTCTAACTGGTATAACTAAAGAAAATCCAATCTACAATCAAGAAATTTTCGGCCCAGTCGGATCTGTCTATAAGGTTAATTCTGAAGAAGAAGCTATCGCCCTTGCAAATGACTCAAGCTATGGTCTTGGCGGAACTGTCTTTAGCAAAGACCTTGAACACGCTCAACGTGTTGCTGCCAAAATTGAAACTGGTATGAGTTTCATCAATTCTGGTTGGACATCACACCCCGAGTTACCATTCGGTGGTATTAAGAATTCTGGCTACGGTCGTGAACTCAGTCATCTAGGTTTTGATGCTTTTGTTAACGAACACCTTGTTTTTATTCCAAATAATTAAAAAGCAGATGACTTTATGGTATTAGAATTATCATATTTCTAAAATCCAATAAAGTATGTCATCAAGAAAACACTTTTTCTAAACTCTGATTAATCTAGAGTTAGACAGGTGTTTTTTTGTTAAGTGATGATAAGACAAGTTAAAAAACAACAAATCCAATTTTCTCAAAACTATTTTTTGACTAAGTGGGTTTATTAAAATAGAGAGGTCTAATGATGGGAGAACTTAGTAGCTTACCAAATGTTGGAAAAGTTTTAGAAAATAATCTTAATGCCATCGGAATAACGACTATCAAAGAGTTTCTTAAGCAAGATAGTCAAGAAATTTTCATCAAAATTCGTCGTTATCAAGATTCAGGAGCCTGTCTTCACATGTTATATGGTATTGAAGGGGCTAAGCAAGGCATTAATGATTCCTTATTATCTACAGACACAAAGCAAGCATTAAAGGATTTTTACAATGCTCTTTAATAAAAAGCGACAGTTGTTTTTGAAGTGATAAGAACGATTGTTAAAATATAGCTAAAGAGGAGAAAACAGATTGATTATAAAAGAATTAGCAGATGATTTGTCAGTCATTCAAGTTGACACTATACAAAATATTAATTTTTCAATTACACCACTTTTTATTGGAAAAACAGAAAGTGAAATCTCCGTTGTGTTACCAACTATGTTCGTTCCTGCTGAAGTGATAAATAGAGAAGACGGTTGGAAGGGAATAACATTTGATGGGACACTTGATTTTTCCTTGGTAGGTATTTTAGCAAAAATAGCAACACTTTTAGCCGAAAACTCCATTAGTATTTTTGCAATTTCAACTTATAACACAGACTATATTTTGATTAAAAAAGATAGTTTTAAATTAGCAAAAAAAGTTTTGATTCAGGCAGGCTATGATTTACATTGAAATATAAACTTGAATATGATTTCGTGTGAGCAAGTAGAGTAATACTACTTGCTTTTTCTTTTGTTAAACTGGGATAATTTTAGGATTTACACATTTTTTACACTAATTTTCCGACAAGAGAAAAGTGATATTTTTTGATATAATGTTACTTATGAATGAACTGATTAAACATAAATTGGAGCTTTTACCAGACAATCCTGGATGTTATATTCATAAGGATAAAAATGGAACAATTATCTACGTTGGTAAAGCAAAAAACTTAAAAAATCGTGTGCGAAGTTATTTTCACGGGAGTCACGATAACAAGACAGAACTTTTAGTTTCTGAAATAGAAGATTTTGAATATATTGTGACGGGGTCAAATACAGAAGCCTTGCTTCTTGAAATCAACTTGATTCAAGAAAATATGCCAAAATTTAATATCAGACTGAAAGATGATAAATCTTATCCTTTTATAAAAATAACTGTCAATGAAAAGTACCCTCGCTTACTCATCACACGCCAGATAAAAAAAGATGGAGGTTTGTATTTTGGTCCTTATCCAGATTCTGGTGCAGCAACTGAGATTAAGCGACTGCTAGACCGTATTTTTCCTTTTAAAAAATGTACTAATCCCGCAAATAAAGTTTGTTTTTATTACCATTTAGGGCAATGTAAGGCACATACTATTTGTCATGTTGACCATCAATACTTTGTGGATATGGCTCAAGATGTCAAAAATTTTCTTAATGGCAAAGATAACAAAATTATCAATGAGTTAAAAGAAAAAATGCAAAAAGCTTCAGACATTATGGAATTTGAACGTGCCGCAGAGTACCGAGATTTATTACAAGCAATTTCAACATTACGAACCAAACAACGCGTCATGAGTCAGGATATGATGGATCGTGATATATTTGGTTATGCAGTGGATAAAGGTTGGATATGTGTGCAAGTATTCTTTGTTCGACAAGGAAAACTGATTCAGCGTGATGTCAATATGTTTCCATATTATAATGATCCTGAAGAAGATTTTTTAACTTATGTCGGACAGTTTTACAGAAACAATAAGCATTTTCTTCCGAAAGAGATTTTTATTCCCCAAGATATTGACGGAGATCTAGTTAAAGCAGTTGTTGACTCAAAAATAGTTAAACCGCAACGTGGCGAGAAGAAGCAGTTGGTTAATCTGGCTACAAAAAATGCACGTGTTAGTCTCCAGCAAAAATTTGATTTGTTGGAAAAAGATATTAAAAAAACGCATGGTGCCATTGAAAATCTTGGAGAGATTCTAAATATTCCAAAACCAGTTCGTATTGAGGCTTTTGATAATTCAAATATTCAGGGAACGAGTCCAGTGGCTGCTATGATAGTATTCGTCAATGGGAAACCAAGTAAGAAGGATTATAGAAAATTTAAAATAAAAACAGTTGTTGGTCCAGATGATTATGCTAGCATGCGAGAGGTCATTTATCGACGTTATAGTCGTGTTCTTAAAGATGGTTTAGTGCCTCCAGATCTGATTGTTATCGATGGTGGGCAAGGTCAGGTCAATGTTGCGCGTGATGTCATTGAAAATAAACTAGGTCTAGACATTCCAATTGCGGGATTGCAAAAAAATGACAAGCACCAAACCCATGAATTACTTTTTGGAAATCCTTTGGATGTTATTGAATTGGCTAGAAATTCTGAGGAATTTTTCTTACTTCAACGTGTTCAAGATGAGGTTCACAGATTTGCGATTACATTCCATAGACAAACACGCTCAAAAAATTCTTTTTCATCAAAACTTGATGGCATTTCTGGTTTAGGATCAAAACGAAAACAGCTACTGATGAAACATTTCAAAAGTCTTCCCAATATAAAAAAAGCTAGCGTTGATGATATTGTCAATTGTGGTGTTCCGAGAAATGTTGCAGAAAATATTAGTTATATTCTCAATCATAAAGGTGACTTGAAGGCAGAGGATTAGTGATTGTCCAATTATAAATATTGAATAACTTTGTAAAAATTTAAACTATAATCACCCTTTTGTTTGTAATCTTTTTTTTGCTATGCTAACATTATATGATAGATATGTTACGAAAGGAGATGAGAATGTTAAAAAAAATTCGCTTAGCTGTCTCTTCAGATTTTAACAAAGGTAAGGTTTTTCCGATTATAGCCATATTTCTATTCTCGTTTTTACTGCTCTTACCGCAATTAGTTTCCAAAGGCATTATTGCAGGAAGTGATTTTCTATTTCATTATAATCGCTTTTACGAGACTGCCATGCAAATTAAAACAGGAAATTACAATTATTTTTTATCACTTTTTGGATTTTATAGTTCAGGAAGAATTGTTAATGCGCTTTATGGTCCCTATTTTGCTTACTTTCAGGGAATTTTGGTTCTTTTGAGTAAAAATTGGTTCACTTATCAATTGGTATCTCGATTTGTCTTATCTTCAATTGCAGGCTTATCGATGTATAGTTTACTAAAGCAATTCAAAATCAAACCAAGAACGTCACTTCTTGTTGCATTGTTCTATATAACGACTTTTTCAATTCAATACTGGACCTTTCGGCAAGGATTTTCAAGCTGGGGCGCAGCTATTATGCCTTGGTGTCTGATACCAGCCATTGAGTTTATCAAAGATAAAAAAATAAGCATTATTAGACTAGCAGTATCAGTGGCAATCATGATGCAAGTTCACATGCTTAGTGCTCTTTTCCTTATTGTTGCTTATCTCCCATTTTATCTATATGGTTTTGTAAAATCGACAGATAAAAAAAATGTCTTCATCAAAGGGATTATTGCTGTTTTCTTGTCATTATTGCTAACTGCCAATGTCTGGGGAGCACTGATAGAGGTGGGTGCTACAAATAACTTAGTTGAGCCATTTGTCAATTCGAAATTATATATAATGACAGTTAATCAAAAAAGCTTTTATTGGTTAATTACTCCAATACCTTTATTGCTTATTATGCTCTATCAGCTCTATTTCACCTTCAAACATTGGCGTCATTTTGATGTAACACTCAGAGTAATAACGGGAACTTTTTTTGTGTTTTTTGTCCTATCTTCAAGTGTTTTTCCGTGGTATCAAGTTAACAAACTAAATCTTTCGATAGTTAATCTTATTCAGTTCCCCTTTCGTTTCTTTGTACCAGCAACAATACTATGTTTAGTAGCATTTGCTCTTATTTTAGAACGCTATTTTGATCCAAAATGGTGGAAGTTGGTTACACTTGTTTTAGTGGGTGCAACTGCAATTGGTCTTTTTCAAAATTTTTCTACTCAAAATCAATCTATAAAAGAGTTTTATACAGCAAAGTATCCGATAAAAAATAAAAAACACCAATTTGTCATCGGAAGTTCAGAGCAAGTTCGTGCCAGTTTTTACAGTTCAGATTTACATGATTTATTGAATTTGGTGGCAAAGTCTACGCCTGATTATTTACCATCTGATGTAAATAACACCGATAATAAATATGGCTTGTATGAAGATTTTGTCCTCAGATACACGGATAATTTTGAAAAGAGTCAGATTGAAGGAGACTTGATTTATTCTTGGGTTGGAGAAACAAATGAAGCAGTCAATATTCCTGCAGCCAAGTATGGTCACACACAACTTGAATTAAATGGTAAAATACTTACGCCAAGTAATTATAGTTTATCAGGAATAGGTACTTTCCGAGTACAACAACAAGTTGGTAAGAATACTCTTGAAATTTCGTATAAAGTGAGTCCTTGGTTTAATTACTTACTTGTTATTAATCTATTGAGTTGGCTTACAATAATTTTATTTGGACTATTTTTAAAACTAAAATATTATAAAAGCTATAAAAAAATCAGTTGAGATAATTTCTTAACTGATTTTTTATATTATTTGTAAAAGAGTAATTTCAAGTAGATTAACTCTAGATGATTATTGATCATTATCTGATGAAGAAGAGCTGCTAGAACTTGATGAGTCGGTAGAAGCATTGAGCTGCATGTAGCTAGGGGCTTTGAAGAGATCGACAGTTGATTGATTTCCTCTTTCACTATATAAACTCGTTGATTCATCACCTTTTTCTTTCTCAATATTCTCAAGACTTTTCAGTGACTTCTGATAAGAAATAGAAGAGGAATCAACTCTTTCTAAGCCTGTATCCTTGTCAAAACGAAGAAGGTCTCCAGTTTGAACAGCATCACTAACAGAAAGTTGTTTTGCTACAGCATTACGAATTTCTTGAGTTGAAGTATTGGTGTTCTCGTCAGGATTGGTAATTTCTTGACCAGTGGCAGTATAATAGAGACGACCACTGTAGCTGGTATACTCTGGAGTGATATAAGTTCCAGAGGTTCTGAGAGCTACAGTCTGATCATTTTCAGTTGACAGTAAATCTTGACCTAGTTGGACATATTTACTAGTATCTATTCCTAAAAGATGTAAAAGAGTAGGCAGATTATCGACTTCACCACCATAGGTATTGCTGATAAATCCTCCCGTATAACCAGGAATATTAATCATATAAGGGACACGTTGTAACATAGCATTATCATACTCGGTCCAAGTCTCAGAGTCTTTACCTAGAAGTGGAGCTAAGCTGGTGTTACGAGAATTTGAAATACCATAATGATCTCCATAGAGAACAATGATTGAATTATCATAGATACCAGTTTCTTTCAGATAATTAAAGAACGCTTCAAGAGCAGAGTCGAGATAGTTTGCTGTTGCAAAATAACCATTGATTGTTTCATCGTCAGTTTGTGCAAGTGGGAACCCCTCTTCAGAAGATTCACCAGCGAGACTAGTGTAAGGATAGTGATTACTTACCGTAATGAATTTAGTGTAGAATGGTTGTTGAAGACGCTCCAAATATTTGATAGAGTCAGCGAACATAAATTTATCGTTGAGACCATACTGGAATGAATTGGAATTTGTCTGATCTTGAAAATAATCAGAGTCAAAGAAATAGTTATATCCCCATTGTTTATAAGTGTTGTTTCGATTCCAAAAACTTCCGACATTACCATGAAAAACGGCACTAGTATAGTCACCATTCTGTGCTAAAATACTTGGCGCTGCATAGGAAACATTGTCACCGCCATAGTTTACCATATAGGAGCCACTATTTAAGCCGAAAAGAGATGTTTCCATCAGAGTTTCTGCATCAGAAGTTTTTCCAGCTTTAACCTGATTAAAAAAGTTAGAGAAAGCAAAAGTAGAATTCGAATGATAGAGAGAATTGAGGAAAGGTGTTACTTCATAGGATTGTCCATCAATTTCCAAATTATAGTCAATCAAAAATTGCTGGAAACTCTCGAGATGAATGACAATGACATTACGCCCTTTAGCAATACCATAATATTGCGAGTTTGGTTCAGCATAATGATCAGTTACATATTGTTCAACTTCAGCAAAGTCATCTGCAGTTGCTTCATTACGTTCTTTTTGTGCTTGATAGGTCTGATTAGCACTATAGACAGTAAAAGAAGGTAAACCAAGTGCGCGGACGATATAGGTATTTGAAAAACCACGTG
>CAZPYI010000110.1:0-8308 GCA_964590305.1 uncultured Streptococcus sp. | reverse complement strand
GAAAATATTTAAGAGGTGCGGAGGAAGAATCATGTAACTAATTCTTAAAGTCGATGCAAGACTTTTGTTGAAAGTGTTGATATAGATGACTTTTTCTGAACTATCGATTTCTTGAAGACTGGGGATGGGTAATCCAAAAAAGCAAAACTCACTATCATAATCATCTTCAATGATATAGTGCTTGTCTGACAAGCTTGCCCAGCTTAGTAAATCATACCGTTTACTAATTGATAGTATTTTTCCTGTCGGAAATTGATGTGATGGGGAGATGTGAACAATATCAGCTTGAGTTTCTCTTAGGAGAGCTGTATTGATGCCATCATTTTCCATGGGAATGTGCACTTGATTGATAGCAAATTGCTGATAGATTTTTACCATTTTTGGGTAGCTCGGCTCTTCTAAAGCGATAGTTTTATCTAATCCTAAAAGTTGAATAAGCAGAATATAGAGAAACTCTGTCCCAGCTCCAATAATGATTTGCTCGGGGTCAACAGACATTCCCCTGTGTTGGTTAAGGTGCTTGGCAATAGCTTCTCGAAGAGGTAATATTCCTTGACTTGGCGAAGGATGTACTATTTCTTCTTGGAATTCATTTAGAACTTGACGCAGTAGTTTTGACCAGATAGAAAAAGGAAATGTCTCTGGATTTGTCTTGTTATTACTAAGATTTAACAAGGACATTGACGTATCTGACCTTACTTTTTCAGAAGAAATTAACCTGATACTCTGTTTATTTTCTGTAACATGCGGTCTTATGTAGGAGACAAAAAAGCCACGTTTGGCTTTGCTATAAATGAAACCTTCTGCTTTAAGTTGCTGATAAGAGGATTCGACAGTCACGACAGAAATCCCCAGATGGCTAGCTAGACTACGTTTTGAAGGGAGTTTACTGTCTCTTGGTAAGAGACCAGTAATGATATCATTTTTGATTGCTCGGTAAAGTTGTTCATAAAGTGGAATTTTTAGTTGAGACTTGAGAGAGTAGGTAAGCATAGAACTCCAATCTGACCTTGTTAAAAATAATTAAAATGGCTATTGTTATCATGTCAGAATCTATTATAATGAATTTTATAAAAAAAGTAAATGGGGTTTAATTATGGCAAATAATCGTTATCAGCTAAATAAACAATTAGCACAAATGCTTAAAGGTGGTGTTATCATGGATGTTACGACACCTGAACAAGCTAAAATAGCTCAAGATGCAGGTGCCTGTGCTGTCATGGCTTTAGAACGAATACCAGCGGATATTCGAGCGGTTGGAGGAGTTGCTCGGATGAGTGACCCTGCAATGATCAAAAGCATTCAAGAAGCAGTTTCCATTCCTGTAATGGCAAAAGTTAGAATTGGTCATTTCGTAGAGGCTGGAATTTTAGAAGCGCTAGAAATTGACTATATCGATGAAAGTGAGGTTCTCACTCCTGCAGACGATGCTTTGCATATTAACAAAACAAAGTTTGAGGTTCCTTTTGTCTGTGGGGCAAAAAATCTAGGAGAGGCACTCCGTCGAATTTCAGAGGGTGCCAGTATGATTAGAAGTAAAGGCGAAGCAGGAACAGGGGATGTGGTTCAAGCTGTTCGCCATTTACGAAGTCTCAAACGTGAAATGGCAGTTTTACAAAGTTTGCGTGAAGATGAGTTATATGACGCTGCAAAAGAGCTTCAAGTTTCTATCGATTTGGTCAAAGAAGTTCATGAAACTGGAAAATTGCCTGTTGTTCTATTTGCGGCTGGAGGAGTTGCAACGCCAGCAGATGCTGCACTGATGATGGAACTTGGTGCGGAAGGAGTCTTCGTTGGTTCTGGAATTTTTAAATCTGGTGACCCAGCCAAACGTGCAGAGGCAATCGTTCAAGCTGTGACAAACTATCAGGACACAGCATTATTAGCAAAAGTTTCTGAAAATTTGGGTGAAGCCATGGTTGGTATCAATGAAAATGAAATTCAAATCAAAATGGCAGAGCGTGGAAAATAATGAGGTGAGTTATGCTTAAAATCGGAGTACTAGCTTTACAAGGAGCATTTCTCGAGCACTCTAAAAAAATCACCAAGCTTGGTGCGCAGCCTATTGAAATAAGACAGGTCAAAGATTTACACAAGGATTTAGCTGGCATCATCTTACCAGGGGGAGAATCAACAACTCAAGGAAAGATGTTAAGAGATTTAGATCTTTTAGAACCTTTGAGAGAAAGAATCAAGACTGGTTTACCAGTGCTAGGAACTTGTGCAGGATTGATTTTATTGGCCAATAAGGTAACAAATGACCAAACGACACATCTTGCAACCTTACCAGTGAGCGTGACACGTAATGCGTATGGGCGCCAGTTAGGTAGCTTTATGACTGATTTAGATGTCAAAAATATAGGGACAATATCAGCAACTTTTATCAGAGCACCCTATGTTAATCAAATCAGTCAAGAGGTTGAGATTTTAGCAAGTTATCAAGGTAAAATAGTAGCCGTTAAATATAAAAATCAAATTGGTTTATCTTTTCATCCTGAGCTAAATAAAGACGATAGTATTCACACATACTTTTTAGACTTCTGCCAAAAAAACTAGTTACAAACTTTTATCTCCTCTGAAAAATGGTACAATAGAATGGCAGATTTCAGAAGATGGAGAGAAAGATGAATCCTTTATTACATGGCATGAATGAAAAACAAGCTGAAGCGGTTCAGATGACAGAAGGACCGCTTTTGATTATGGCGGGTGCTGGTTCAGGAAAAACACGTGTATTAACCCACCGAATTGCCTACTTGATTGACGAGAAATTTGTCAATCCGTGGAATATTTTAGCTATTACTTTTACCAACAAAGCGGCGCGCGAGATGCGTGAAAGAGCTATGGCACTTAATCCAGCCACACAAGATAGCTTGATTGCAACCTTTCACTCAATGTGTGTCCATATTTTGCGTCGTGAGGCAGACCACATTGGTTATAATCGCAACTTTACAATTGTTGATCCGGGCGAACAGCGCACGCTTATGAAACGCATTTTGAAAAATTTAAACCTAGACCCGAAAAAATGGAATGAACGAGCTATTTTAGGGACGATTTCCAATGCAAAAAATGATTTATTGGATGATGTCATCTATGAGCAGCAAGCTGGTGATATGTATAGTCAGATTGTGGCAAAATGCTATAAAGCTTACCAAAGTGAGCTTCGTCGTAGTGAGGCAATGGATTTTGATGATTTAATCATGATGACCCTTCGTCTTTTTGATGAAAACCCAGATGTCCTTGCTTACTATCAACAACGCTATCAGTACATCCATGTGGACGAGTACCAAGATACCAACCACGCCCAATACCAGTTGGTAAAACTTTTGGCATCACGGTTTCAGAATATTTGTGTGGTAGGTGATGCTGACCAGTCTATTTATGGTTGGCGCGGTGCCGATATGCAAAATATTCTTGATTTTGAGAAAGATTATCCAGATGCCAAAGTAGTTCTCTTAGAAGAAAATTATCGGTCTACCAAGACGATTTTGCAAGCGGCTAATGATGTCATCGAAAATAACACTAATCGTCGTCCAAAAAAATTATGGACACAAAATCTTGACGGCGAACAAATTGTCTACTACCGTGCAAATGATGAACGCGATGAAGCAGTGTTTGTCGCATCTACCATTGACAATGTTGTCCGTGAAGAAGGAAAAGACTTTAAAGATTTTGCAGTGCTCTATCGTACCAATGCTCAATCACGGACTATTGAAGAAGCGCTACTCAAATCTAATATTCCTTATACGATGGTCGGTGGCACCAAGTTCTATAGCCGTAAGGAAATTCGTGATGTCATTTCTTATCTTAATATTATTGCGAATCTTTCAGACAATATCTCCTATGAACGTATTATCAATGAGCCCAAGCGTGGCGTAGGACCAGGAACACTTGAGAAAATTCGGAACTTCGCTAACATGCAGGATATGTCTTTACTCGATGCATCGGCTAATATTATGCTGTCACCGGTTAAAGGAAAAGCTGCACAAGCTGTTTGGGAGTTTGCCAACCTGATTTTAAATATTCGTGACGATTTAGACAAAATGACAATCACTGAAATTGTTGAGGCTGTCCTCAATAAGTCATCCTATCTGGAAACACTACAAATTCAAAACACGCTAGAGAGTCAAGCACGTGTTGAAAATATTGAAGAATTTTTATCAGTGACCAAAAACTTTGATGAAAACAATGATGATGGTACGCCTGATGAAACAGGGATTGATCGCTTGGGACGTTTCCTTAACGACTTAGCTTTAATTGCTGATACGGATGATGGTGATGCCGAGTCAGCAGAAGTGACCTTGATGACGCTTCATGCTGCAAAAGGATTAGAATTTCCAGTTGTTTTCTTAATTGGTGTTGAAGAAGGTGTCTTTCCTTTGTCTCGTTCAACAGAAAGTCCTGAGGAGCTAGAGGAAGAACGTCGCTTGGCTTATGTTGGTATTACACGTGCTGAGGAAATTCTCTTTATCACCAATGCTAATACACGTACACTTTACGGGAAAAGTAGTTACAACCGTCCATCACGATTTATCAGAGAAGTCTCTGATGATTTGATACAATATCAAGGCCTAGCACGTCCAGCAAATTCATCTTTTGGTGTCAGATTCACTAAAGAAGACACAACTGCTTTTGGAAAAGGGATGAGTTTGCAACAAGCTCTTCAAACGCGAAAAACTGACTCTCAACCGAAGTCGTTTGCAAAAGCAAGAGGTGGCAGACCTTTTGGAAGTAGTGACAGCAGTCAGGAAGATGCGATAGACTGGCAAATTGGCGATATCGCGCATCACAAAAAGTGGGGAGAAGGGACTGTGTTATCAGTAACTGGTTCTGGAAAGACACAAGAACTGAAGATTAATTTTCCTGAGATTGGATTAAAAAAACTTTTAGCCAGCGTTGCCCCAATTGAGAAGCGCTGACTTGACTTGATTTTCTATTTGTAATCTGATATGATAACTGTATATTATATAACATTTGGGGTGCGTAAAGCTGAGATTATACCCACAGAACCTGATTCGGTTAGTACTGACGAAGGGAAATGTCAAACAAGTTAATGATTTAATTGTATAAATACTTATGTTTCTAGATTATCATTAGATTTCTTCATTTTACAATTATAGCTTGTTAAGGTAATCACTTAATTTCAAACTCCTTTTGAATTGTCAAAAGGAGTTTTTTGCTTTTTTTGTCCCCTCCTGTTTAGAAGGAGGATAATATGGGAAACTGCTATTATTTAAACTGTTATTTTAATCCATGACACTTTATTTGTTGTGAAAAGATTATGAGTAACAGTTTTTATTATTTTTATGATGACAGAAGAAAGGTGCATTATGACCTATCAGGTAGTATTTTTTGATCTCGATGGTATTATTTTTGATTCCTATGATTTGTGGGACAAAGCTATTGAGAATCTCCTCTATGATTATGGAGTCAGCTATACACAAGTGATTAAAAAAACACTGTGGGAAATCCCAATGACACAGGCAAATAAGTATTTGAAAAGTTTGATAGAAGACTCAATTAACGACAATCTGTTTGAAAGTCAAAAAATGCAATATTTACGTTCTCTATATAAACATGTTGAACTTATTGATAACGCTGAGACTGTCTTAAAAACATTACATTTTCAAAACGTGCCAATTTATGGCGTGACTGCAAATTATTTTGAACTCGCAAAAGTTGGACTGGAAGCAAATGGCATTTTTGCTTATTTTAATGGCTTATATAGTAGCATGGAAGATGGAAAAGGTGAGAAGGATTCAGCTTTTCTCAAAGCTATTTGTGAAAAAGAAAAGTTAAATCTTAGTGATATTCTTTTTGTCGAGGATAATCAAAATAATTTAAAAATTGCACAAACACTTGGGATAGATGGCATATTTTACGATAGTGACTCAAATCCCATGACAAAAATAAACGATGACTTCCCCATAATTGAGAAATTATCTCAACTATTACATTATTTTAAAGGAGACAAATGAAGATAACAGATATGATGATAAAAAAGGGAGAGCCTTTTATTGAGTTAATTTATAAGGACGACTTCATCCAAAAGATGATTAGTGGTGATTTGGACAAGGAGGCTGTTACTCATTATCAGCCTTTAGATAATGAGTAACAGCCTCCTTGTCCAAAAGATGATTAGTGGTGATTTGGACAAGGAGGCTGTTACTCATTATCTAAAGGCTGATTCGGTTTACTTAGCAAAATTTTCTGATATCTATGCCATTCTAATAGCAAAGGTAAAAGATACTAATCAAAAGAAATTTTTCTTATCTCAGATTGATTTTATTTTAAATCAAGAGGTTAGCGCGCATTATATATTAGCGGAGTATGTTGGTAAAGATTACCATGACATCATTAAAAATGCTGACTGGTATCCAAGTTCAGACCACTATATTAAGCATATGTTTTATCAAATTCACCAAGAAAGTATTGCTCATATATTAGCTGCAATGGGGCCTTGTCCTTGGATTTACAAGCAAGTTGCGCAGAAAATATTAAATCAAGAAAATATATCTGATAATAACCCTTTTAAAAAGTGGATTGCGTTTTACGGCAGTGATGCAATGGACTCTTGTATCGACTATTATTTTGACATTATCAATGCTTATGCTGAAAAAATGACAGAAGTAGAACAAAAGCAGTTGGTAAGAGTTTTCTTAGAAAGTTGTCAGCACGAGCGTCAATTTTTCCAAATGTCAGTTGATCAAGAGGATTGGTATAAAGAGGTGAAAAATGTCTAAATTAAACGTTGCACTCACAATTGCTGGAACGGATCCAACAGGTGGAGCAGGAATAATGGCTGACTTGAAGAGTTTTCAAGCGCGTGATGTTTATGGGATGGCTGTAGTTACAAGTGTCGTTGCACAAAACACCTGTGGTGTCCAAGCCATACGTCATCTAGATATGGAGATTCTAGATGCACAGCTTCATAGTGTTTTTTCAGATATCCGTCCTGATGCCATAAAGACTGGCATGTTAGCTGAAGTGGATTGTATTGAACTGGTAGCGTCTTATCTTGAAAAAATAAAACAACCCTATGTGCTAGATCCTGTTATGATTGCCACAAGTGGGGATCGTCTAGTAGATGAAAAGGCAGTAGCCGTAATAATAGAAAAATTATTTCCATTGGCAACTCTTATCACTCCAAATTTACCTGAAGCAGAGGTACTTATTGATAAAAAAATTGAGGATGAATCTTCGTTAATCAGTGCTGGGAAGTTGTTGCAGGCAGAGTTTGGTATAAAAAATGTTGTTATCAAAGGAGGTCATATTAAAGGAGATGCGACAGATTACCTCTTTTTAGAAAATAATGACCTGATAACTTTGAACTCTGAACGCTTCGAGACTAATCATACTCATGGGACAGGTTGTACCTATGCGGCTGTCATTACTGCAGAACTAGCGAAAGGTCGAAATGTTCAGGAAGCTGTAGGAACAGCCAAGCGTTTCATAACTGAGGCAATTAGAACAGCACCAAACTTAGGAAATGGTAATGGACCAGTTAATCACACGACATACAAAGGAGAATAGGATGACTTATTTAGAAAAACTACGAAAAGAAAATCCTCTAGTCATTTGCATTACAAATGATGTGGTCAAGAATTTCACTGCTAATGGACTGCTTGCTTTAGGTGCTTCACCAGCAATGAGTGAGTATCAAGAAGATTTAGAAGACATGTTACCTTATGCTGGTGGGTTATTGATTAACATTGGAACATTAAATGATGTCACTTGGCAATTATATAAGGATGCTTTAGACATCGCAGAAAAAAATAATGTTCCTACAGTTCTAGATCCCGTAGCAGCAGGTGCAGGTCCATTTCGGAAAAAAGTTGCCCTTGATTTGCTTGAAAATCATACAATTTCTCTTTTACGTGGAAATTCAGGTGAAATTGCTGCATTGATTGGTGAAAAAGTTCTTGCTAAAGGAGTGGATTCATCACAAAGTGATAATATTGGAGAGTTGGCTTTGAAAGCGAATCTTAAATTTAAGATTCCTGTAGTCGTCACTGGGGAAGAAGACGCTATTGCAGTAAATGGGACAGTTCGTATTCTTTCAAATGGTAGTTCGCTCATGCCACTAGTAACAGGGACGGGATGTTTACTTGGAGCAGTCTTAGCAGCATTTATAAATCTTACTGAACAAGAAAATGAAATAGATTGTCTTGAGGAAGTGATGTCTGTTTACAATATTGCAGGTGAGCTTGCTGCACGTAATATGAAGGGAGATTTACCTGGAACATTTCAAATAGAATTCTTAAATAACCTTCACACAATTACATCAAGTGATGTTGCAAAATATAAAAAG